>JAQGKJ010000009.1 GCA_028290165.1 Bradyrhizobium sp.
TGGTCATCAACCCGCGCGGCTTGTGAAACAAGAACAGCCGGGTGCGCTCGCGCGGCGGCAACGGCTTGCCGTCGACGATAATGACATCGTTGGCGGTGACATCGAGCGCCGGCGAGTTGATGACGCGGCCGTTGACGGTGACGCGGCCCTGCACGATCCATTCCTCGGCGTCGCGGCGCGAGGCGAGACCCGCCCGCGACACCACCTTGGCGATGCGCTCGCCGGATTTCTTTTCGCGCGGCGGCCGCGGCGGACGGCGTTCGTCGGGCGTGCGCTCGCGATAGGCGCCGCGGCCGCCGAATGCCGGGCGTTTTGGGAAGACCTTGCTGTCGTCTTCATTGTCGCGGCGCGGCCGTTCGGCGTTGCGGTCAAACGATCGTCCTTCGCTGCGCGGATGCTCCTGCCACGACGTGCGGCCTTCCCCAGGGCCGCCCTCGCGATCCCGGCGCGGGCGCTCGAATTTCGGACGATCCTCGCGCGGACGATCGAACTTCGGCCGCTCACGAAACGGACGATCGCCTTCTGGACGATTTCCTTGCGGGCGATCCTCACGCGGGCGCGAAAAGCGCGGACGCTCGGCGCCGCCGCGATCCTCTCGCGGTTTGTCATAGCGCGGTTTGTCGTAGCGGGGCTTGTCAAAATCTCCGGCGCCGTCACGCGCGGGGCGCGAATTGCGGCCCGCATGGTCAGGCGAAGACGCATCGCGCTTCTGCCACGGCTTTGAGTCGCCGCGATCCGCCCCGAAATCCTTGCTGCGACCCGGGCGGCTGCCGAAATCCTTGCGCGGACCCCGGTCCGGGGCGCCGCGACCAAATTTCTTGTCGCCGCCGAATTTTCTGTCGGGCCGATCGCCGCCAGGGCGGTCGCCATTACGCGGCGGCCGCGCGCTGTAGGGGCGATCGCCGCGGGGACGGTCGCCGTGCTTGCGAAAGCCTTCGCCGCGCGGCGTATAGGGTCGCTTCTCACCGCCGCCCTCCCGCGGCGTGTAGGGCCGCTTCTCGCCGAATTTTTTCTCGGCAAAGCGGGATGCGGGGCGCGCATCGCCGCGCGGGGTGTAGGGGCGCTTTTCGCCGCCACGATCATCGCTGCGGGGACGCTCATCGCGGTTGAAGCGTGGCGGACGCGGCGCGTCGCCATCATGCCGGCGCGGCGGCGGACCTTCGCGTTTGCCGGCGTAAGGCTTGCCAGAGCCCGAATAGGGTTTTTTACCATACGGCCTGGGGCCGTCGGACTTCCCGGCATAGCGGCCCTTGTCGCCATCGCTCTTGCCAGCAAAACCCCGCTTTGCGAATTTCTTCTCAGGTCCCCGCGCGGCGCCGGAGCGGCCCTTGCCGCCGGAGGGGCGATCACGCCGGCCGCGGGAATCGTTGTTTTTATCGTTATCGCGGGGCATGAATGGTCTCGTTTCGGGTACAGATGAATTGGCAATCAGGCTGACGCGGACGGGCTGTCATAACGATGAGGCGGCGCTCTTTAATCGAGCCGCAATCTCACGCAAAACCGGTATCCACTTTTGCTGAAGGCGCATCTAGTAGCAGGTTTCTTCCGATGATACGAGGTATGACCGTCCCCTCTTTCATGGATTTGGCGCTCAAAACGGCTGAAAACGCCGGAAAATCGGGCGAAGTTCCGATCGGATGCGTGATCGTCAGGGATTACGAGGTGATCGCCACAGCCGGCAACCGGACGCTAACCGACCGCGATCCGACCGCGCATGCCGAAATATTGGCGATCCGGCAAGCCGCCGAGGCCATAGGTACCGAGCGACTGGTCGATTGCGACCTCTATGTCACGCTGGAGCCGTGCACGATGTGCGCCGCCGCGATCTCGTTTGCGCGTATCCGGCGGCTGTATTACGGCGCCGCCGACCCCAAGGGCGGCGCGGTGGACTCCGGCGTGCGGTTCTTTGCGTCGCCGACCTGTCATCACATGCCGGAGGTCTATTCGGCGGTCGGCGAAACCGAGGCGGCCACGCTGCTGCGGGAGTTTTTCAAGGTGAGGCGGTGAGTTTGCGCGGGGAACCCCACGCGATCAGTCCCAACGTTGTCATCATCCGCGAAAGCGGATGATCCAGTATTCCAGAGCCGCCTGTGATTGACCGACAGTCCGCGGCGTACTGGATACCCGCTTTCCGCGGGTATGGCGACCTACTTTGTGGCTTCGCTCGCGCCCAATTACGGGCCCACAAAAAACTCCATCAACGCCTTCGCCGTCGCGTCCGGATTTTCTTCGGTGAGAAAATGCCCGGAATCGACCGGTGCACCCCTGACATTGGTCGCCCAGGTCTTCCAGGTGTCGAGCGGAGTGGCCGCGGCGCTGGCGATGCCGGCGTCGCCCCACAGTGCCAGCATCGGGATCGTGATCTTCTTGCCAGCTTCAAGGTCCGCCTTGTCGATCTCGAAATCGGCATAGGCGCCGGCGCGATAATCCTCGCACATCGCGTGCACGCGCGAGGGATCGCGGAATGCCGCGAGATAATGCTCCAGCGCCCGCGGATCGATCGCGTCGAGATTTTTCGCCTTTGTCTGGCTCGCCATCTTGGTGCGCAGGAAGAAGTCGGGATCGCCGCCGATCAAGGTCTCGGGCAGTGGCGCGGGCTGCGCCAGAAAGGTCCAGTGATAGATTTTCAGCGCATAGAGCCGGTTCATTCGCTCCCAGTAGTTATAGGTCGGCAGGATATCCAGCACCGCCAGCCGCGACAGCCGGCCGGGATGATCGAGCGCCAGCCGATAGGCGACGCGTCCGCCGCGATCGTGCCCGGCGAGCGCAAAATGCACATGGCCGATCTGCTCCATTGCCTCGACCATCGCCTGCGCCATCGCGCGCTTGGCGTAGGGCGTGTGATCCTTGTCGCTCTCCGGTATGTCCGACCAGCCATAGCCTGGCAGATCGGCGATGATCAGGGTGAACTGGTCGGCGAGCTTCGGCGCCACGCGGTGCCACATCACATGCGTTTCGGAAAATCCGTGCAGCAATAAAAGCGGCGGCCCCTTGCCACCGACGCGGGCAAAGACGCGTCCCAATCGGGTGTTGATCCATTCGGCGGCATAGCCGGGAAACAGGTCGGCGAGATCAGGCATTTTCGCTCTCACGTCACATCCGCGCGCCGCGGCGGCGCTTCAAACTTTGTTTGTCGTTGCCGCGGGCACCTCCCGGATATATGCCATCCCGCAAGCCCCACCAACAACAAACCAGAACGAGGAAACCTCCGATGTCGATCGATTTCGAAATCCCGACCGAGGCCAAGGCGATCCGCGAAAAGGTCCGCAAATGGGTGCATGACGAATGCATCCCGGCTGAGAAGGAACTGGACTTAAAGCCGCTCGACGAAGTGCTGGGCAAGCTGCGCGCGAAGGCGCGGGCGCAGGGCCTGTGGTGCCCGTTCGTGCCGAAGGAGTATGGCGGCATGGGGCTGGGCCCGCTCGCCAACGCGCTGGTGCAGATGGAGCTCGGAGAAAGCATCCTCGGCGCGCTGTCGATGAACACGCAAGGGCCCGACGATGCCTCGATGATGACGATCCTCGCGCATGGCACGGACTATCAGAAGGAAAAATTCCTAAAACCGCTGTTGAACGGCGACAAGCGCATCTGCTTCTCGATGACGGAAAAGGCCGCAGGCGCCGATGCCACCGGGATGCAGACCACCGCCGTGAAGGACGGCAACGAGAATTACATCCTCAACGGCGAGAAGTGGTTCTCGTCTTCCGCGAGCGTCGCCGACATGGCGCTGGTGATGGCCAAGACCGATCCGAACGCGCCGCGCCACAAACAATATTCGACCTTCATCGTCGAATTGCCGAACCCCGGCTACAAGATCAAGCGCAACATCAAGAATATGGCGATCGAAGGCCCGCATGCCGACGTGATCCATGGCGGCCATTCCGAAATCGAGATCAGGGATTTGAAGGTGCCGGCCGACAATCTGCTCGGCGGCGAAGGCAATGGCTTCAACATGGGCCAGCATCGCCTCGCCTACGGCCGCCTGCGTCACGGCATGCACAACATCGCAAAGGCCCAGCGCGCGCTCGACATGGCGGTCGCGCATGTGACAAAACGTTCGACCTTCGGCGTGCTGCTGGCCGACCGGCAGGCGGTGCAGTTCATGCTCGCCGAATGCGCCACCGAGCTCTACATCGGGCGCCTGATGCTGCTGCACATCGCCTACAAGGCGGAAAAGGGGTTGGACCTCCGGCAGGAAAACTCGATCGCGAAAGTGTATCTGGCGCATATGGTGCACAAGGTGATCGACACCGCGATCCAGCTGCACGGCGCGCTCGGCTTCAGCCAGGATACCATCCTGGCGAAGTGGTACACGCAAGTGCGCTCGCAGCGGCTGGTCGACGGCCCCGACGAGGTGCACAAATGGCGGGTCGGCCGCAACGTCGTCAAGGCGTTCCGCGAACACGGCACCACCGCCTCAGCCGCGGGCGGCGATTTGCTTTGAAGCGCGCGGCGATACGCGAACATAAATGGTGTCATTGCCGGGCATAGCCGTCCAAAGGACGGCGTCGCTTCCGCTCGCCTATGCCCGGCAATCCATCTTGTTCGCAAGACTCTTTTGAAGTTGGATGGATACGCGGGTCAAGCCCGCGTATGACAACTGAGCAAGTGGCGGGCGTCATCCGGAGTGACGGAGTGCTAGGTACCGTTCTCCATTTCCACCGCCTGCCAGCCGATGTCGCGGCGGCAAAAACCTTCCGGCCATTGGATGCGGTCGATCGCCTCATAGGCGCGGCGCTGCGCTTCCGTGACGGTCTTGCCCGAGGCGCAGACGTTCAGCACGCGCCCGCCATTGGCCAGAATATGTCCGTCCTTCGCGATCGTGCCGGCGTGGAAAATCTCAACGCCCTCGACTTTGGTGGCCTCATCGAGGCCGTCGATGCGGGTGCCTTTTGCGTAATCGCCAGGATAGC
>JAQGKJ010000029.1 GCA_028290165.1 Bradyrhizobium sp.
GCGGCGGCGATGAACCTGCCGATGATTCTCAGCGCCTCCTCGCTGATCACGCTGGAGGATGTCCGGCGCGAGAATCCGGATGCCTGGTATCAGGCCTACCTCGCGGGCGAGCCGTCGCGCATCGAGCCCTTGGTCGACCGCGTCGCCGCCGCCGGCTACGACACCTTTGTGGTGACCGCCGACGTGCCGGTGCCACCCAACCGCGAGAACAACATCCGCAACGGATTTAAGGTCCCGCTGGAGATCACGCCGCGGGTCGCCTGGGACACCATCACCCATCCGCACTGGCTGTTCGGCACCTGGGCCCGCACGCTGATGAACTACGGCATGCCGCATTTCGAGAACATGGACGCCGCGCGGGGGCCGCCCGTGCTCGCCAAAAACCTGATGCGCAACATTGGCAAGCGCGACCAGCTGGCCTGGAAACATGTCGAGCTGATCCGCAAGCGCTGGAGCGGCAGGCTGGTGGTCAAGGGCCTGATCGCGCCGGCCGATGCCCGCATCGCACGCGAGTGCGGGGTCGATGGCGTGATCGTCTCCAATCACGGCGGCCGCCAGCTCGACTATACGATGTCCGGTTTGCGCACGTTGCCCGGGATTGCGAGCGAAGCGGGCGGCATGACGGTGATGCTGGACGGCGGCATCCGCCGCGGCACCGACGTGCTGAAGGCGCTGGCGCTCGGCGCTCAATTTGTCTTTGTCGGCCGGCCGTTGCTTTACGCGGCGGTGGCCGGCGGCGAAGCCGGCGTGCAGCGCGCGCTGACGCTGCTCAGGGACGAAATCGATCGCGACATGGCGCTGCTCGGCATCCGAAGCATCGGCGAAATTTCGTCCGACCTGGTTCGCCGGTTCTAGCCAGCCGCGCTGTCGAAGCCGCCCGATGCCGGGGTGCGGGCAAGCGCGAGAAGGTCATCCACCGACCAGTGATCGTCGACGTAGTCGCCGTACTTTGCGGCGAGAATCACACCCTCGGCGCCGATCAGGAAGTCTGCCGGCAAACCCATATGCGCTTCACCCCGGCCCAAGGCGCCGCGCAAATCGGGAGATCGCGTCAAGGCGCGATAAACCGCCCGCCATGAACGCGGATCAAATGCCGATAGCGGCGACATCTTCCCGACGCCGAATTCGGCGTAGAGCCTGTTCTCGGGGTCGGCGATAGCCGCGAACGGCAGTTCGCCCTGAAACTCCAGCATGGTCTGGCGGCGTGAATGAAACACCACCACCTCCCGAATGCCGGCGGCGAGAATATCGTTATGCCGCCGTGCGATCGACCGCAAATGCAGATTGCAAGCCGGGCAGCCGGCATAACGGCGGAATTGCAGATGCGTCAGCCGTTCGGTGTCGGGCATCTGCACCGGCCGGCCATGAATATTCTGCAATTCACGATGACAAACCACGTCTCCGATAGTCAACCGGGTCATGGCAAGCCTCCGCGCCGCATGCAGGTGCCGCCCTCACACATAACGCGCCGCTCCCATGCACACGGCCGTCAGCGCGAGCAGCGCGGCTGCGATACGCTGGGCGGTGGCGATGCGCGACTGCGCCGCTGCCTGGTCGGCGGTCCCGTTGCGCAGGCTTCTGACCGCGCGGCCGCCGATGGCACCCTGAACGCCTGCGGCAACCAGGGCGGCGAGCGCGCCCACCGCCAGGACCTGTTCGGTCGGACCAAAGCTGCCGGCATGGGCGAGGTGGCCGAGATAACCGCCGGTCAGGACGGCAACGACCGCCGCGCCCATCTGCGGGCGAAAAAGCTGCTCGGCGCCGGCGCCGCCGGTTCGTGCCAGCGCAAAGCTGGTGCCTGCCCAGAACACCGAGGAAAGGATGTGAAGGGACAAGGCTATGATGAGTGCGGTCTGCATGGCATCGCTCCTGAATGGCGTTGAAATTAGATATACATCATGTATACTCAATTAGTCAAACCAGGGTGGGAAGCCGAAAATGCCGACGCGCCGCTATGTGAGTTCGGTTCGCACCGTTGCGGCGGCGGAAAAACGCGACCGCGTGATCGAGGCCGCGGCGCGGTTGCTGCGCGAGGACGCCAGCATTGCGAGCTTCTCACTGGACGCGGTGGCGAAGGCGGCAGGGGTGACGCGGCTGACCGTCTATCATCAGTTCGGATCGCGCCGTGGATTGCTCGAAGCGGTGTTCGATGACATCGCCCGACAAGGCGGGCTTGCCGGGATCGCCGACGCGATGGCGCTGCCGGACCCGTACGCCGCGCTCGACCAATTGGTCGAAATCTTCTGCGCGTTCTGGAACAGCGATCCGGCCGTGGGCCGGCTGCATGAAGCGATGGCGACCGACCCCGAATTCGCGCAGGCCCTGCTCGAGCGCAACGAGCGCCGCCGCAAAACGTTCGATGCCTTGGTCAGGCGCGCCGCCGGGAAAACCGCCTCGCCCCGGGCCCGGCAGGATGCCGTCGACATGCTGTTCGCCCTCACCAGCTTTGCCATGTTCGCGATGCTTGGCCGGGATCGCGCCGTCGACGAAGTGTGCGCGCTAGTGAAATCCGCCTGCCGGAGTGCGCTCGAGCCGTTGTTACCCGACACGGCTTCGGCAGCCAAACGGCGATAGCCCGGCGTCCCGGAAGCCGGTGCCGCCCTACCCGATCTTGAACTTGCTGTAGGCCTCGGCGGTTGCAATGATCACGTGTTCGGCGCAGCCGTTGCGGCGATGCGGATCGGATTGATTTTCGTAATCCGCCGACGACATCATGTCGACGAACGCGGCGACATCAGGATAATACACCAGCGCCACATAATCCCATTGATTGCCCGCCTGCGCGCCCAGCGCGACGCCCTTGGCGTCGCCGGTCCACAGCAACGTTCCGCCGCGCCCCTTGATCATCGGCACAGTCAGAGCGCTGTAGCGTAGGTAAGCGTCCCAGCCGCTGCCGTCGCCATCGAGCGAGGAAGCGTGAAACCGCATCAGGTTCACCATCACGATCGGCCCCCGATGCTCCAGCGCCTTGAGGCCTTCGATATTCAAGAGATCCACGCTCATCGCCGGCCTTCCGCGTTCAACAAGGTCAGGACATTGTAGCATTGCGCGCACGGCACTTGTCTCGCGGTTTGAATCCGGCACAACTGCGTGCCAGCCAATGACGAATCCTGCCCCCGCGCCGTCTGCCCCCGACCCGGTCAGATGGCTCAACAA
>JAQGKJ010000036.1 GCA_028290165.1 Bradyrhizobium sp.
CCACGGCAACTGGGTGGTCCAGCCGACCTGACTTTCGATTTCCTTGATGAACTGGCTGATCTTCGCCGCCGCCGCTTCGGCCTGCTCGTGCTGAATCCGGATCAGGGCCGCCTTGTGCTCGCGATAATAGAAGAAAACCTCGAAGATACCGTTGGATAGCAGCGCAACACCGACCACCGCGACGAACAAGGCGACATATTTGGTGAACAGCCGGCTGCGGGTTTTTGTCCTGGATGGCGCCACCGCCGGCGCCGCGCCCACCACAGGCGATCCCGCCAGGGTTCGGCCTTCCAGCGCTCGACCTTGGGGCGTATCGGGATGGAGAGAAATGCTCATCCAGCCCAAGTTAGCAAGAACCCACGGCCTTGTCTCTTGCCGCAGTGCGAACGCGGCAGCCGGCTATCGGCGCCGCTGTCGCACAAGGTCCGTCCGGCCGCTCAGGTCGGTTTCAGCGCCTTCGAGCCCAGATCGAAGTCCGCGATTTCCTTGCTCCGCTGCGATTCCGCGGATGCCCGGTGGTCGGTGGCGATCGCCACATAGACCGCGGGAAGCACGAACAGCGTGAACAGGGTACCGATCGACATGCCGGCGACGACGACCAGTCCGATCGAGAACCGGCTCGCCGCGCCTGCCCCCGACGCGGTCAGCAACGGAAGCAGGCCCGTGACCATCGCCGCGGTCGTCATCAGGATCGGGCGAAGCCGGACCCGCGCCGCCATCTCGATCGCCGAGCGCCGGTCGAGGCCTTCATTGAGCTGCAGCGCGTTGGCGAACTCGACCATCAGGATACCGTGCTTGCTGATCAGGCCTACCAGCGTGAGCAATCCGACCTGGGTGTAGATGTTCTGAGTGGCCGCGCCGAAGAACAGCGGAATCAGGGCGCCTACGATCGCCATGGGAACGCTGATCATGATCACCAGGGGATCCCTGAGGCTCTCGAATTGCGCCGCCAACACCAGGAAGATGATGATCAGCGCAAAGCCAAAGGTAATCGCGAGCTGATTGCCTTCCTGCACATATTGCCGGGAATCCGCGAGATAGTCGTGGCTGAAGCCGGCCGGCATTTTCTTGGCCTCGCCCTCGAGGAAGTCGACCGCCTGCCCGACCGTGACGCCGGGCATCGGCACCGCCTGGAAGGTCGCGGAGTTCAACTGGTTGTAGTGGGTCAGCGCGTTGGGGTCGGTGGCGGTCTCGATCGAAACCACGGTCGACAGCGGCACCTGCTGACCGCTCGACGTCGGCACGTAATAACTGCTAAGCGATTCGGGCGACAGCCGCTTGTCGCGCGGCACCTGCGGAATGACCTGATAGGATCGTCCCTCGAGATTGAACCGGTTGACATAGTTGCCGCCGAGCAGGGTTGCCAGCGAAGCGCCGATATTCTGCATGGTGATGCCGAGGTCGCTCGCTTTCGAGCGGTCGATCTTGACCCGCACCACCGGCTGGTTGAAATCGAGATCGCTGTCCGAGACGATGAACAGTCCGCTCTTGCGTGCGGAGTCCTTGAGCTTCACCATCTGCTCGTAGACCGCTTGGAATCCGGCGGTGGAGTTGATCACCATCTGGACCGGCAACCCACCGGGACCGCCGGGCAATGGCGGCAGGTTGAAGGCAAAGGCGTTGACGCCCTCGATCTTGCTGATCTGCGCCTGCACCAGCGGCTTGAGCGCGATCGACGAACGCTTTCGCTCGTCCCACGGCTTGAGCAGCATGCCGGCGATGCCGTTTTGCGGACCGTTGATGCCGTTCAGGACGAAGCGAAGATCCGTTTCCGGGAACCCGGAGAATGTCTTGTCGAGCTTCTCGCCGTAAAAGTCGATATAATCGATGTTGGCGTATTTCGGCGCCTTGGTCACGGCGAACACGATGCCCTGATCTTCTTCGGGCGCAAGTTCCTTCGAGGTGTGCAAATAGAGGAAACCGACCAGCCCGAGGATGGTCAGCGCGAACAACCCGGTGATGGGGCGGTAATCAAGCGAACGATCGAGCTGCCGGCCATACCAGCGCGTCATCGCGCCAAAAACCCTGTTGACGATCCTTGCGAACCGTCCCTCCTCGGCGCTCTTGAGGAAGACCGAGCACATCATCGGCGACAGCGTCAGCGCAATCACACCCGACACGATCACCGAACCGGCCAGCGTGAACGCGAATTCGCGAAACAGCGAACCGGTGAGGCCGCCGAGGAAGCCGATCGGCGCGTACACCGCGGCCAGCGTAATGGTCATGGAGACGACCGGGCCGACGATCTCGCGCGCACCCTGCATCGCGGCCTGCACCGGCGGTTTGCCTTCCTCCAGATGGCGGTGGATGTTTTCCACCACCACGATGGCGTCGTCGACGACGAGACCGATCGCCAGCACCATCGCCAGCAGCGTCAGCAAGTTGAAACTGAATCCCGCGACCAGCATCAGGCTGCAGACGCCGATCAGCGACAGCGGAATGGTCACCACCGGGATCACCACGGAACGGAACGAGGCGAGGAACAGAAAGATCACCACGACCACGATGATGACCGCTTCGCCGAGCGTTTTCTCCACCTCGTCGATCGAGGATTGGATGAATTTGGTGGAATCGTAGGCCACCTTCATCTTCATCGAGGGCGGCAGGTTGCGTTCGAGCTCGGGAAACAGCGTGCGGACGCCCTTGACCAGGATCAGCGGATTGCCTTGCGGCGTCGCCTGCACGCCGATGAAGATCGCGTGCTCGCCGTTGAAAGCGACGCTGGCGTCGGTGCTCTGCGCGGCAAGTTCGACGGTTGCGACGTCCTCCATTCGCACAAACCCGCCGTCCTTGGATTTGATGATCATCCGCTTGAACTGATCGACGTTCTGCAGATCGGAATTGGCGGTCACGTTGGAGACGATGAAAAAGCCCTTGGCCTGGCCGGCGGCGGCCTGAAAATTATTGGCGGCAATCGCGGCGGAAACGTCGGCCGGCGAAACGTTGCGGCCGGCCATGCGGACCGGATCGAGCCACAGCCGCATCGCAAACGTCTGGCCGCCCAGAATATCGGCGGAAGCAACCCCATCGACGGTCGAAAGCACCGGCTGGACCACCCGCGTCAGATAGTCCGAGATCGCCGATCCCGACAGCACGTCGCTGGAGAAGCCGAGATACATCACTGCGGTGGTCTGGCCGGTCGTCTTGGTCACGACCGGATCGTTTGATTCCTTTGGAATGAGGTATTTGACCGAATTCACCTTGGCGAGGACTTCGGTCAGCGCCTGGTTCGGATCGAAATTCAGCTTGATGTAGACCTGGATGGTAGAGGTCCCCAGCACCGAAGACGAGGTCATGTAGTCGACGCCTTCGGCGGACGCCACCGCCTGCTCGATCGGCGTCGTGATGAATCCCTGTATCAGATCGGCCGACGCGCCGGGATAGACGGTGGTGACGTTGACCACCGTATTCGACAGCTTCGGATACTGCCGGATCGGCAGGCTGGTCGCGGCCCGAAACCCGATCAGCAGGATCAGCAGGCTGACGACCACGGATAACACCGGCCGCTTGATGAAAATATCAGTCCAGACCATCGCGATGTGCTCCGATTGTTAAACCGTGATCCGATCGGACCGGATCATGATCTAACCCCTATATTTGTTTGAGCATGAGCTTTTCGAAAAAGCGTCGCCGCTTTTCCGGATCATGCTTTAGTAACGCGGCGGGCTGGCCGGAATCGGCGGCGCCGGGTCGGTTGAAATCGCGACCGCCGCTCCCGATTGCAGCTTGAGCTGGCCGACGGCAATCACGCGATCGCCGGGTTTCAACCCGCTGAGGACTTCGGCGCGTCCGTTGATCCGGTTGCCGGTGCGCACGAAGGTGCGAACCGAGGTCAGGCTGGTCTTGCCGTCATCCTCTTTCTTCTCGGTGATCAGGAAAACGGAGTCGCCGTACAGCGTGTAGTCCACCGCCGTTTCGGGAACGGTGACGACCGCCGGCTTGTCGGGAAGCACCACCGTCGTCGTCGCGAACATGCCGGGTTTGAGGATGTGCTCGGGATTGGTGAGGGTGGCCTGAACGCGGATGTTTCGAGTGTCGGTGGCGATCTGTGGCTCGATCGCGTTGATCTTGCTCTCGAAGGTGCGGCCGGGATAGGCGTCAACCGCGATGCGCACGGTCTGTCCGACCTTGAGCGCCGCGCTGTCCTTTTCCGTCACCGTGAAGTTGGCGTACAGCGTCGACAAATCGGTCAGCGACACGATCTGCGTGCCGGCGGTCAGGTACTGGCCGACTTCGACGTGACGGACGCCGAGTTCGCCGTCGAACGGTGCGCGCACCAGCTTCTGCGAAATGATCGCCTGGGTCTTGGCGATGCCTGCGTTAGCCTGGTCAAAGGTCGCCTGCGCAGCATCGGCCGTCGCCTGCGGACCGAACTGACGCGCCGCCAACTGCTTGGCGCGATCCAGCGCCAGCTGCGCGCCGGTAGCCTGGGCCTTGAAGCTCGCGAGATCGCCCTGCTCGGGGCCGTCGAACAATTGCACCAGCGGGCTGCCGGCCTTCACTTCGGAGCCGGCGGTAAACAGGATGTCGGTGATGCGCCCACTGAGATCGGAGGTGACATTCACCTGATGCACGGCGGCGAGATCCCCGACCGCCGTCAGCAGGTTGGGAATAACCTCCGACTTCGCCTCGGCAACGGTGACGGTGGCCGGCGGCGGTTTATTGTTGGCGAAGAACTGCGCGATCATGCGGCTGCGGAAGGCATTGAAGCCAACCAGAGCGCCGACCAGGAGCACCAGCAGCAGCCCGACAATGATGAACCAGCGCACCATCCGGACCGGACGCGCGCGCGGCTTTTCTGTAATGGCCCTGCCCGAGATATTGGCTTCCGTTACAATATTCATGTCATGCACTTTCTGCGTTTACCTTCCGACCCGGATCAGGCAACAATTCGCGATCCAGATGAGAGGCAATAGCGGCTTCGTTAAGTCCAATTCCGCGGAGAATGAATTCGCAAAGCTGCCGTTCGAGCTCGGCGGCGTTGCCGTAAGACAGGCATGGCATCGATGGCAACCGCGCCAGCGTCGACATCAGCACGGTGTGATGCGCAAACCAGAACAGGTTCAATGGCTCCCGTCCGATCCGCGAGGCGTCGCCCGCCGCCACGGCCCGCTCCAGCGATGACGTGAACACCGGTCCGATCAGATTTCCAATCTTGTCGTAAATCAGCCGCGCGAATTCCCCGTCGTCGAGATGGCTGGTGATCATCAGCCTGAGACGCTGGGCTTCCTGCTGATCGGGAGCATCCGACACCTGCTGGAAATGGCGGACCATTTCGCGAATCAACACGACCAGCGTCGCCGTCGACGGCTCCAGTCCCAGCAACCGGTGCAGCGCCGGATCCGCCGCACATTCTTCGCTAAGGATCTCGGCATACAGCGCCGATTTCGTCGGGAAGTGCTTGAACAGCAAACCTTCCGAGATTGAGGCAGCCGCCGCGACGCTTTTGGTCGTGGTCCCGGCAAAGCCATGGCGGGCAAAGCAACGCTTGGCAGCGCCCAGAATCAATTGCCGCCGCAAGTCCCCGGTCATGCGCAGTGTGCTCATGATCGTGAGTAAGCACTCACCTTAACAAATGTCAAGGTTTTGCTGCAGTGCACAGGCTCCAATTAGGTTCTAGATCGGCCCAAATCCGAGCGCGCCGCGGATCCGGGTCACGATGAACGTGCCGTCGCGGCTGGAGAGCACGCGCTCGAGATTGGCACTGTCGATCTTGATGCTGGCAAAGCGCGGCCCGCTCGAGACGTCCTGCATCGATGGCGCATAGGCCTCGATCTCTGCCATGGTCGCAAGCGTACGGGCGTCCGCGATGCCGCAATCTCGGGCGACGCCGACGAGGTCGGCGGTCGCCGCGGTGTGGCTCGCCTGTCCGCCGGTTTCGCCATAGACCTCATTGTCCAGCACGACGATGGTGAGGTTTTCGGGCTTCTGCAGGCCGACGGTGGCAAGGCTTCCAATTCCCATCAGCATCTCGCCGTCGCCGGTGATCACCACCACGGGAAGTTTCGGCTGCGCCAGCGCAATGCCGAGCCCGATCATGACCGCGCCGCCCATGGCGCCCCACAGATAGAGATTGCGGTCGTGATCGCCGGCGGCGGCGATATCGTAGGTCGAGGCGCCGAGCCCGCCGACCACAATGGCGTCCTTGCGCTCAGCCAGCAGGCTG
>JAQGKJ010000060.1 GCA_028290165.1 Bradyrhizobium sp.
TCACGGATGCCTTGGCATGAATCTCGCCAAGCTGGAGATGCGGTCCCTGTTCATGGCGCTCGCGCGGAGGGTCAAACGCTTCCACATCGAGGGGGAAGAGCGCGTGCTGAATAACATCCTGCGCGGATTCGGAAAATTGACTGTCACCGTCGAATAAAGGGACGATCTACAGCCGCGGGCAGTCGCTATCCCGCGCTGCCTCGCGCGGACTTGCTCAGCAGGTACGCCGCGAAAAATTGAAATGCGGCAATGACGAGAGGTCCGATGACCTTCCCCGGATCATGCTGCAGCAATCCAACGCCCGCATCCAGCAGTTGGATGAAACCTGCCAGTGTACCCAATATGAGCAACGCCGTTTCCGACTGCCTGTAGATCGCAATCAAGGCGATCACGGCGAGGGGAATGGAACGGGCCGCGGCGTACATCGCAAATATCAATGAGGCATCGTTCGGAACGGAGCCCGGCGGCAGTATCGATTTCGGGCTGACAAGTCCTGCGATCGAAAATCCGGCTGCGACCAGCACATTTATCGCCGTCACCGCTGAGGCAATGCGCATCGGGCCCGGTCGTGAGGCATGTGGTGTCATCGAGAGTGTCTCCTCTGTTTCCGGCGCCGCGGCGGGCTATCTCCCAGCGCAGGATAACGCTCTGGTTCACCTCAGTGCCCTGCCTTGCTTTCGCCATGTGTTTGGCAGGCTTGCCTACAACCGCAACCGTTCTTCCGAGACTGAAACAGCGCGGTAGCGCGGCCCCTCCAATGTGGGTGGCCCATATCAGCAACGGGAGACCAGCCAATGAAGATGACTCCAACAAGCGCCTTGATGCACCAGGCGCAAACTCGGCCAAAAAGCGCGGCGTTCGTCTTTCACGAAGAAGTGTGGACTTACGAACGGCTTGCGGCCGAAGCTGAAAGCCTTGCGCGCGGACTGGCGGTGCGCGGCATCGGACCGGGCGATCGTGTGGTGCTTCACATGATGAACCGGCCCGAAATGCTCGTCGCCTATTACGCCTGTTTCAAATTGGGTGCGATCGCGGCGCCATTGCGGACCGCATTCAAATTCGCCGAACTCGCTCCTCTTCTGCAACGGCTTCAGCCCACCATCTACATCGGAGACGCGGACCTCTACGAGAACGTCGCCCCGGTCGATGTTTCAATCCTGGCGCGCAACAGGCGCTTCATCGTCAACGGAAGTTTTGAAGATCACGGCATCCAGCCGTGGGAAACGTTGTTCGACGTGGCCTCCTATGAGACTGTCTCGCCCGCTTCATACAAGCCCGCGGTGCTGATCATCACATCCGGGACCACCGGCCAGCCCAAATTCGTCGTTCATACGCCGGCGACGCTATCTGAAACGACCGACCTGCTCGTCAGCCATATGGGATGGTCGGAAGACGATATCATGGTCGAGCCCTTGCCGCTGGCGCACATGAGCGGGATGATCACGTTCCTGTCCTTCATCCAGTTCGGCGCTCCCTTCGTATTGATCGAAGGCTTCGACGCCGACACGCTTCTCGACGCCATCGAGCGCCACGGTTGCACCTGGTGTCTCGGTTTCCCGGCCCAATATGCTGCGATGGTCGAGTGCCAGCTAGCCCGGCCGCGCGATCTCAGGTCCCTGCGAGTCTGCCTGACCGGAGCGGATGTCTGTCCGATCGATCTGCAGGAGCGGGCGACTTCGGTCCTTGGCGCACCCCTCTACAACATCTGGGGTGCAACGGAGGTCGTGGGATCCCTGACCTTCGGTCTGCAATGCGGGCCGGTCGTGCGAATTCCGAAAGGCGCGCAAATCCGGTTGATCGATGAAAATGGCGCCGACGTCGCCGACGGCGAGGTCGGAGAACTGCTGATCCGCGGAGCGAACGTCTTCGACAGCTATTGGAACGACCCTCGCGCGACAGCGGAGTGCCTGAAAGCCGGCTGGTACCACACCGGCGATATGATGCGGCGCGGCGAGGGGGATGAACTCTGGTTCGTATCCCGCAAGAAAGACATCATCATTCGCGGCGGTACCAACATCTCGCCGGTCGAGGTGGAGCAGGCGCTGGTCGCCTCCCATCCGGCCGTAGAGCAAGCCGCCGTGGTGGGCGTAGCGGATGCAGTGCTCGGTCAACGGGTGTTCGGTTTCGTGAAGCTTGCAGAGGGGGCAAGGGACACGGTCGTCTCCGAAATCCTCCGCAACGTCGCGACGCGGCTTGCATCCTATAAGATCCCTGAAAGCCTGGAGATAATCGACGAGTTGCCCCGCAACGCGCTGAGCAAGGTCGATCGCAACTTGCTGCAGGCGATGGCGGTGACGGCTGAGAAGAGCGACGATGCGGGCCGTCCGCGAACCGTAACTGCACCCTCGCAGCCGACACACCCGAACGCGCTGCCGGTCCGGCGCGTCGCGCGGGGCAGATAGACATCAACCATCGAATCGGAAGCGGCGGGCACCGCCCGCCGTTGGCATCGCCGGTTTTGCGCGCTGCGGATCCCGCGGCGCTTGCTCGTCGGGCAAATCAGCCAGGGCGCTCGTGATTTGCATGTCCAGCCCCTTTGCAAAAATATTTCGCTTTCGCCGTCGGGCAAATCAAATCTACAACTTCCGCCGTCTCGTCCCACAGAGGGGCGCTCGCGATCGTCACGGACGCGGGGCGGGATGCGGTGGACGCAGATGGTGCTGCTGACGAGAGCGCCTTCCTGCGGACGGCGAAGTCGTGTGGTCCTGACACCCCGGCGCTGGTGTCAAGTCGGTGGAGGCAACTCCGCTGGCGACGGTGTCAACAAGCCGATCACCGGGGAGAGCACGAAGGAAACCGTTAAAACCATTGCGTGCGGGAATGCCGGGTTATTCTGGTGCGACCGTGGTGACTAACTCGTGTGCTTTCTACACTTGCGCACGAGGCTGCGGGTGCACTGGGCACCCGGCATTCCCCGCGCCCTTTGTTTTCAGGGCGGAGGCTTCATGCACAACTCGGACGCCTAGCGCCGCGGGCTCGTCTCTTGACGTCATTGCGAGAAGCGAAGCGACGAAGCAATCCATTCTTTCGTCGTGCGGCGAAATGGATTGCTTCGCTCCGCTCGCAATGACGACTCTATGACTGAATTTTCGTGGCTGTTTCAAAATTGAATCGGGAATCGTACGGTGGGCAAAGCGCAGCGTGCCCACCTTCTTAGTCAACCCGGAACATGGTGGGCACGGCGCAAGCGCGCCTTTGCCCACCCTACGAAAGTCACCGCGCCGAGTTCACCGCAGCACGTGCCGGGGCAGCCACAGCGACACTTCCGGAATATAGGTAACAAACATCAAGACCAGGAACATCACTGCGTAGAACGGCCAGATCTTTCGCATCACCTGCTCGATCGAGACCTTGCCGACCGCGCAGCCGACGAACAGGATCGCCCCGACCGGCGGGTGACATAATCCGATGCCGAGGTTGAGCAGCATGATCATGCCGAAGTGCACGGGGTCGACGCCGAAATTCTGCATCACCGGCAGCAAAATCGGCGTCGCGATCAGGATCGACGGCGCCATGTCGACGAGGGTGCCGAGCACCAGCAGCAGGATATTGATCAGAAACAGGATGACGTACTTGTTGCTCGATATCGAAAGAAAAAATGCCGTCATCTTTGCCGGCATCTGTGTCAGCGCCATGATGTAACCGACGCTGGAGGCACAGGCGATCAGCGTCAGCACCATCGCGACCGTGCGCAGGGTACGGTGCAACAAGACTGGCAGATCCCGCCAGCGATAGTCCCGGTAGATGAACATGGTGACAAAAAATGCCCAGATACAGGCGACCGCCCCGGCCTCGATCGCGGTGAAGACGCCACCAAGAATGCCGCCGAGAATGATGATGAGCGTCACCATGCCCCAGGCCGCACCGATGGTGACCTTGAGCGCGTCTTTCGCCGGCACGGTCTGGCCGTGAGGATGCTTTTCCCGGTAGGCGATGACCACACAAAGGACGATCAGGGAAAAGCCGAGCAGCAAGCCGGGAAAGACGCCGGCCATGAACAGCGCGCTGATCGAGATCGTGCCGCCGGTCGCCAGCGAATACAGCACGGCATTGTGGCTCGGCGGCACCAGCAGTGCCTGGACCGACGCTGTGATGGTGAGGTTGGTCGCGAACACCCGCGGATATCCGGCTTTTTCCATTTGCGGGATCATCACCGAGCCGATCGCAGAGGTGTCAGCTACCGCCGATCCGGAAATGCCGCTGAGGAACGTCGTTGCGAGGACGTTGACGATGGAAAGGCCGCCGCGCACGCGCGTAAACCCGACCAGGACGTCCGCGAATGCAACCAGCCGGCGCGCCATGCCGCCTTCCGCCATGATCGCGCCCGCGAGCACGAAAAACGGAATCGTCAGCATCGCCACCTTGCTGACGCCGTCGGAAATTTTCAGCATCACCGCTTCCAGCGGAATTCCGATCGACCAAGCGCCCGCGATCGCCGCGAGTGCCAGCGAGTAGGCGATCGGCATGCCGATCAGAAAACAAACCAGCATGGTCGCGAGCAGAATGAAGATATCCATCGATTATTTTCTCGCGGGATCAGTCGAACGGCGCGACTTCCAGATGTTGAGGAAGCGGATCGGGCGGTGCACCCAGAAAAATCCGCTCGATGATGAAGAGGAGGAGGCAGACCCCGCCGATCGGAATCGGCAAGTACGTAACGCCGACCGACAGGAACGGAAAATCGGCAATGGTATTGTACCAGGTCACTTCGACCAGCCGGCCGCCCCAAACGATCATGAACATCGCGATCAGCGCCATCAGCAGCTGGACGACGAGATCGAGCAGGGCGCGGAAGGGCGCCGGCAGCATGTCGGCGAAATAAGATACGTTCATGTGCAGGTTGAGCCGATATCCCGCGGCCGCGCCGATGAAGGTCAGCACAATGGTCAGGAGAACCGCGAGCGGCTCAGGCCACGACGCCGCGCTGTTGAGCACGTAGCGGGTGAACACCGCCCACGGGATAATCGCCGAGATCAGCACCAGCGCGGTGCAGCCGACGATGACGCACAGAAGATAGAGGTAATCCATCGTGCGGCGAAATAATCCAGCCATTTCCTCAAAATTCCCGATTGCCGACCAAACGACACACGTCGATCCGCGCTGGCTCGCGCGGATCGCGTGCGAAGGCCTATCCGATGGCCTGAATGCGCTTGATCATGTCCTGGTATTTCGGACCGTATTTGTCCCACACCGGCTTGACCGCGTTCTGGAACGGCGCCTTGTCGGCGATCTCAATGATCTGGCTTCCCGCGGCCTTCGCCTTGTCCATCGCCAGCTGCTCGTACTTGTTCCAGAGTTCGCGTTCTTCCAGCTGCGCCTCCCGGGCAAACTTCTTGATCAGGCCCTGGTCGTCGGCCGAGAGCTGGGTCCAGGCTCTCTTGGAGAACACCAGCACCTCCGGAATGATCAGGTGCTCGGTGAGGGAGTAATATTTTGCAGCGGTGTAGTGATTGCTGAAGACATAGCTCGGCGGGTTGTTCTCGGCGCCGTCGATGACGCCGGTCTGCAGCGCGCTGAAAACCTGATCGTAGCCCATGGCGACGCCGTTGCCGCCAAGCGCATTCATCATGTCGACGAAGATCGGATTGCCGATGACACGGAACTTCAGGCCCTTGATGTCTTCGATCGACTTGATGGGCTTCTTGGTATTGTAAAGGCTGCGCGCGCCGGAATCCATCCAGCACAATGCCACAAG
The DNA here is from genome assembly GCA_028290165.1 of Bradyrhizobium sp. The sequence continues at coordinate 5,696 of JAQGKJ010000060.1, forward strand.
TCCCGCATTGGGGCTCGCCGTGATCTTGTCGAGCAACTCCTGACCGATCGGCCCATCCATCATCTTTTGAGCGTGCGCGGTATTCTTGAACAGGAATGGCATGTTGACGACGTTGATATCATCGACAATCGGACCCATCGCTCCCACGCTGACCCGCAACATCTGGACGGCGCCGATCTGGGTCTGCTCGATGGTTTCTTTCTCGCCGCCCAGTTGCATCGAAGGATACATCTGGACCGAGAGCCGCCCGTTGGTCGCGGCCTCGAGCTTCTTGCCCAGATTTTCCGTCGCCACCACGGTGGGATAACCGGGGGGCTGAACGTCGGATGCCTTGAAAACCGATCTTGTTTGAGCCCTCGCGGGCGTTGGCGGCGCAAGCGCCGCTGCGAACCCAAATCCGGCGCTCAACTTCATGAAATCGCGACGTCTCATCAGATTCCTCCCAATTGCGCGGCGTTATTTTTGCGTCCGCATCTGTTGTTTTGTCAGCTTCTAGCTTCGGCCGTCGAAGAACTCCGGATTGATGCTTTGCGTGGCGGAGATGTCGGCAAGGAGCCTTTCGAGATGAAACTCCATGGCGGTCCTTGCGACCGCGGGATCATGCGCCTCGATCCCGGCCAGGATCGCCTCATGTTCGGTGATCGTGCGCGCAATCCGTCCCTCTTGGGGCAGGGTCAGCCGGCGATAGCGGTCGACGTGGACTTTCACCTGCTGGATCAATGTCCAGATTCCAGGATATCCGGCGACTTCGGCGATGGTCGCGTGAAACATTTCGTCCGCCTGATGGAAGACGTCGCGGTCTTTGGCCGCGTTGGCCTCGCGCTGACGCTCCACGATCGAATGCAGATTGAGAATCTGGCTCGACGTCGCGCGCTCGGCGGCGAGGCGCGCGGTGGTCTCCTCGAGCGCTTTGCGAATGATGATGGCTTCGGGCAGCGCCGCAACCGGAATGCGCGAAACGAAGATGCCCGACTGGGGAAATATCTCCAGCAGACCTTCATCCGACAATTTCAGGATGGCTTCGCGAACCGGCGTCCGGCTCACCCCGTAGGAAAGCGCGATTTCGGCTTCCGAGACGACTTCGCCGGGGCGTCTCTGCAAAGACACCAGCTGAGCCCGAAGGTCGGAATAGATCCTCGCCGAAGCCGTCGCCGCACGCGGCCGGCCGTTACGCCGATGGACGGCTGCTGCCGAACGAACCGCGGTCTCGGTCTTTTTCGTCGCGCGCGCGGGCATGGTTTGCTTTTAACCTCGATTGATATATTAGTATATGAATTGGCTTTGGCAAAGGAAAAATGCCCGGCCGCGCGATTAGTTCGGCGGGGGGCAACACTGCGGCGCGCCGGCGGCCGCTATTTTCGAGCGGCTAGAGAAAGCCCGCACGCACGCGCAGCGCGCACTGATCGGCGTCCGTCAACAGATCGATCAGCCGCTGAGCCTGCTTTGCATTCTCGGCCCGCGCCGTTACCGCGGCAGTGTACGTGGTCGCGAGTTCGCAACCCGGGGGCAACGATCCCGACAGCACCACGCCCGGGGTAGAGACGATTTCGGTCGATTGCGTGCAGCCGATCGGCCTGACGGCGTCGGACGCGGCGAGATGGCGCATCGCGGTCGCGCCGTTGGGATAGATCTTGAGCCGCACGGCCACCGCGTCGGCAATGCCGAGTTGCTGCAAAACCTTTGCGACATGAATCCCGGCCGTCGAAGCTTTTGTATC
>JAQGKJ010000085.1 GCA_028290165.1 Bradyrhizobium sp.
CATGAACTATCGTCACGCCTTTCATGCCGGCGGTTTTGCCGACGTCATCAAGCACATCGTGCTGGCGCGGATTCTCGTTTACCTGCAGGACAAGCAGGCTTCGTTCCGCGTCATCGATACCCATGCCGGTGCCGGTGTCTATGATCTCACCTCGGATGAAGCGCGCCGCGGCGGCGAGTGGCTCACCGGCATCGCGCGGGTGATGCAGGCGCGATTTTCGGAGACGACGCTGCCGCTGCTAAAGCCCTATCTCGACATCGTCAGGGCTTTCAATCCGCTGGCCGAGCTCAAAACCTATCCGGGCTCGCCGCTGATCGCACGCGCGCTGCTGCGGCCGCAGGACCGGCTGACAGCGTGCGAGGTCGAACCGAACGCGCGCAAGCGCCTGATCGACGCGCTGCGGCGCGACACCCAGGCCCGCGTGGTTGACCTCGACGGCTGGCTGGCATTGCCGGCCTTCGTGCCGCCGAAGGAGCGCCGTGGCCTGGTCCTGATCGATCCGCCCTTTGAGGCAAAGGACGAGTTCGAACGGTTGGCGGCGGGCTTTGCGCAGGCCTTCGCGAAATGGCCGACCGGCAGCTATTTGCTGTGGTATCCGGTGAAAAGCCGTCGCGCCACCGACAGCCTCGCGCGGCATGTGGCTGAGGTGGTCGGCACCGCCACGCCCCCCGGAGAATGCCTGCGCCTTGAATTCAGTGTCGCACCCCAGGCCACCGGGGCCGCGCTTGCCTCCGCCGGTCTCTTGGTCGTCAATCCGCCGTGGACGCTGATAGGCGAGCTCAAGGCGATCCTGCCCGAGCTTGAAATGCCGCTCGGCCAGGGCGGCGCCGCCCGGTTCAGGCTCCAGATGCCCAAGCCTTAGCCACCCAAGCCTTAGTCACCCGCCTTTTCGGCCTGCGCCGGCAGGCGCTGGGAAAACTCGATTTGAGCCGTAGGCAATTTGCCGGGAACCGTATTATGCTCAAGCCCATTAGGACCGGCTTTACGTTCCGCTTCCGCGAATGGTTGCGGCGGAGTGACAAGGCCTCAAATTTTTTGACGGCGGATTAGCTTTTGTCGCTGTCCGTCCAGATGGCCAAGCTTTCCGGCAGCGAATTTCCGGTCGGGCCGATACGCAGAGTACGCGTAGCGGCGGTGCAGTACGGGGGAGGAGTTTCCCGATGGCCATGACTGGGACGGTCAAGTTCTTCAACGGAGAACGCGGCTATGGCTTCATCAAGCCCGACGACGGCGGCCGCGATGTGTTCGTTCACATCACCGCGGTGGAGCGGGCGGGATTGAAGGATCTGACCGAAGGACAACGCATCACGTTCGAGGTCGAACCGGACAAGAAGGGCAAAGGCCCCAAGGCGGTCAATCTGGTGGTGTCGTAGTAAACCGCTTCGATTCTGATCGTATCAGTATCGAGGGTGTTTTTTGACGCGTTTTCTTCACGCGAACCGGTACCGCGCATCAAGTGCGGGGGAGCCTTTCGCTCGAAAACGCTATTAAAAAAAATCCCGGCCGCGGAAAGCGGCCGGGAGGTTGCAACTACGGTGTCTTCTTTTTGCTATCAGAAGTGATAGTTCACGCCGGCGCGCACCACGCCGAACCGGTAGCCATTCGGCAGGCCGGTGATGGTGAAGTTTTCGTTGGCGAGATCGACGTAGAGATATTCGATCTTGGCGCTCCAGTTCTGGGCAAGCCCGAATTCGGCGCCGACGCCCGCGGTCCAGCCCGCGGCCGTATGGGATTCCGACAGGCCGAAGGTCTCGCCGCGCAATTCGCCGAATGCCAGACCGCCGGTGCCATAGAATAAGATGTTGCTGAAGGCGTAGCCGGCGCGGCCGCGCAGCGTGCCGAACCACGGGTTCGAGAACTTCCAGGGCGCAAAGGTGTCTTCAGCGCCGGTAGCCTCGATGTCGCCTTCGACGCCGAATACCCACGGGCCGGTCTGCCAGTTGTAACCAGCCTGCGCGCCGCCCACAAAACCCGACGGCTTGGTCGGGTTGTTGGCGACCGAGCCCCATTCATAGCCGAGATTGGCGCCGAGATAGGGGCCGGCCCAGCTATAGGCATTGAGCGGCTGATTGACGGTATAGGGGGCGCGCGATCCGTAAGGAAGGTCGGCGGCCTGCGCCGATGCGGTCCAACCTGCGGCGATCAACGCCACGGCGCCCAATACGAACCTTTTCATCTCACTCTCCACGCAACTGCCGTGACCCCGGGCTCGCAAGGCCCCATCCATGGGGCGACGCGAATTCGCATGGTTACGGAATTCCACTTTTTACCGATAAGATTTATCGAGAGTTTTAGGTTAAAGGGTTGTTAAGGGCGGTTACCGCCCGCTCAGCATTCTTAAGAAAGCGTTACCACGCGGCCCCTTGGCAGGGCGCCACCGCACCGGCGCGTCACGGTTTCCGTCACCGCCGCCCCGCTGGCGATGCAAGGTGGCAGCGCTTAAGTTCACGCCGATGGATCAAGATTCTCCCGATAGCCCCAAGACGCCCGGACCCGAGACGCCCGGACCCGAGACAACCGGACCCGAGACCCCCGGCCCGCGGATGGCACCGCGCGGTTCCGAACCGGCTGCCCGGCAGCTGGATTTGCCGCCGCAGGACGCTGCCTCGGGGGATATCGATCCCGCCATGGTCACTTCCGACGACGACGACGAGGCGCGGCTGCCCGAGGTTCCCGAGGAGGGCAACGAGACGGTGGGCGAAGGCCCGCTCGCGGTCGGCCACGCCGCGATCGAGCAGGCGGTGCGTCTCGCGCCGACCTCGCCCGGCGTCTATCGCATGCTGAATGCGGCAAACGACGTGCTCTATGTCGGCAAGGCGAAAAACGTCCGCAAGCGGCTCGCCTCCTACGCCAGGGTTGCCGCGCCCCAACCGGCGCGCATCCTGCGCATGATCGCGGCCACCGTGACGGTCGAGATCATCTCGACGTCGACCGAAACCGAGGCGCTGCTGCTTGAGGCCAATCTGATCAAGCAGCTGCGGCCGCGCTTCAACGTGCAGCTGCGCGACGACAAGTCGTTTCCCTATATCCTGATCACGGGCGACCACTGGGCGCCGCAGATCCTCAAACATCGCGGCGCGCAAACGCGGCCCGGGCGGTATTTCGGGCCGTTCGCCTCCGCAGGCGCGGTCAATCGCACCATCACGGCGCTGCAACGCGCCTTCCTGGTGCGCTCCTGCACCGACGGGTTTTTTGAAAGCCGCACGCGGCCGTGTCTGCTTTATCAAATCCGGCGCTGTTCGGGGCCGTGTACCGGCGAGATCGATTTTCCCGGCTATACCGAACTGGTGCGCGAGGCCAAGGATTTCCTGTCCGGCCGCAGCCG
>JAQGKJ010000092.1 GCA_028290165.1 Bradyrhizobium sp.
ATGGTCGGGCAAGGTTGCTTGCGCGAATGCCTGCGCGACGCTGATGTTGAAAGCGTGCTCGTGGTCGGGCGCAGCCCGACCGGGCAGCGGCACGCCAAATTGCGCGAAATCCTGCACCTTGATTTCCTGGATTTTTCTGCGATCTAATCCCAGTTCGCGGGATTCGACGCCTGCTTCTTCTGCCTCGGCGTCTCGTCGGTCGGCATGAGCGCGGAGCGCTACCGGCATTTGACCTACGACGTGACCATGGCGGCAGCGACAACGCTTTCGCGGCTCAATCCGGGCATGGTGTTTATTTACGTCACCTGCGCCGGCACCGACTCGACCGAACAGGGCCGCCTGATGTGGGCGCGGGTGAAGGGCAAGACCGAAAACGATCTTTTGAAATTGCCGTTCAGGGCGGCCTACATGTTTCGCCCCGCCGGCATCCAGCCGCTGCACGGCATCAGGTCGAAGACCGCCTGGGTTCAGGCGATCTATGTTGGCGCCGCACCGCTGTTGTCGCTGCTCAATCGCGTCGCGCCGAAATACATGACCACGACCGAGCAGGTCGGCCGCGCCATGATCAAGGTCGCGAAGGATGGCCATCCGAAGCCGGTGCTGGAAAGCGAGGACATCAACCGCCTCTAGACTATAGTGATTCCGGGGCGAAGCCTGGAACCTCAGACGCGCAATTGCGCATCGGGGAATCTCGAGGTAATGGCGCGAGATTCCGGGTTCACACTGCGCGTGCCCGGAATGGCGGCTGAAAAGGTTCTAACCCCATCAAATAGCCGCAAATTTCAAGCTTTTGCCATCAAGGGCTCGTTCGCTCTATACTTTAGTCATAGTCAAACCGGGGGGCGGCATGGATCGCATTCGAATCGTGGGCGGCGGCAAGCTCAATGGCACCATTGCGATCTCGGGGGCGAAGAACGCCGCGCTGCCGCTGATGATCGCGGGGCTGTTGAGCGAGGAAACCCTGATCCTCGACAACGTGCCGCGGCTTGCCGACGTCGCCCAGTTGCAGCGCATCCTCGGCAACCACGGTGTCGATATCACCTCAGTGGGAAAGCGCCCGGGCGATCGTGAATATCAGGGCCAGACCCTGCACATCTCGGCGGCCAACATCATCGACACGACAGCGCCCTATGAACTGGTGTCGCGGATGCGCGCCAGCTTCTGGGTGATCGCGCCGCTGCTGGCGCGGATGCACGAGGCCAAGGTGTCGCTGCCCGGCGGCTGCGCCATCGGCACCAGACCGGTCGATCTCCTGATCATGGCGCTGGAAAAACTCGGCGCCGAGCTCACCATCGACGGCGGCTATGTGATCGCGAAGGCGCCCGGCGGCCTAAAGGGCGCCAATATCGAATTCCCCAAGGTGACGGTTAGCGGCACCCATGTCGCGGTGATGGCGGCGACATTGGCAAACGGCACGAGCGTCATCACCAACGCCGCCTGCGAGCCGGAAATTCTGGATGTCGCCGACTGCCTGAACAAGATGGGCGCGCGGATCTCGGGTGCGGGTACGCCCCGCATCGTGGTCGAAGGCGTGGCCAAGCTAAGCGGCGCGCGGCACACCGTGCTGCCGGATCGCATCGAAACCGGCACCTATGCGATGGCGGTGGCGATGACCGGCGGCGAGGTGCAGCTCGCCGGCGCGCGTCCTGAATTGTTGCAATCAGCGCTCGATGTGCTGGCTCAGGCCGGCGCGGTGATCACGCCCAACAATGAAGGCATCCGCGTCGCCCGCAATGGCGCCGGCATCGAGCCGGTGCGGGTTTCGACCGCGCCGTTTCCGGGCTTCCCGACCGATCTGCAGGCGCAGCTGATGGCGCTGATGGCCTGCGCCAAGGGTTCTTCGCGCATCACCGAGACCATCTTCGAAAACCGCTTCATGCACGTGCAGGAACTGGCGCGGTTCGGCGCGCGGATAAGTCTCGACGGCGAAACCGCCACCATCGACGGCATCGGCAAGCTGCGCGGCGCGCCCGTCATGGCGACCGATCTGCGCGCGTCGGTCTCGCTGGTGATCGCGGGGCTCGCCGCCGAAGGCGAAACCATGGTCAACCGCGTCTATCATCTCGACCGCGGCTTTGAGCGGCTCGAGGAAAAACTGTCGGCCTGCGGCGCTTCGATCGAGCGCATCAGCGACTGAAGTTGAGTGTTCCGGTGGCGCCGCAGCTCAAATTGATTGCGCTGGATGCCGATGATCTCGCCGTGATATCCGCGCATGTCCAGGATGCTTACGTACAGACCGCCGACATCATCTGGCGGCAGGGCGAAAAGCGGCTGGTGGTCGGCATGAACCGGCTCGACTGGGAGCAGACAATGGCCGGGGAAACCGCCCCGCGCCGCCTGATCGCGGCGCTCCGTTTCGACCGGGTGCTGGCCTGCAAGTCGCGCAACATCGATCTCGACGCGCCGGAAGCGGCCCTGGAGTTGATCGGGATCGAATTCCACCCCGGCGACGCCCCATCCGGCTGCGCGGTCCTGATGTTCAGCCACGGCGGCGCCCTGCGGCTCGACGTCGAATGCCTGGAATGCGAGCTGACCGATCTGGGCACCGACGATCTCGGGTCTTCCTCGGGATCCTTGTGGTGAAAATCTGACGCTTCGTACCCTTGGCTCGGGTGCAGCCCATGGACCCATAACGCCTTTCCAAGGTATATCTCTGCCCTTCCCGAAAGAGGAGACGGCATGACCCAGATGATCTCTGCGAAAAGCAGTGTGATCACCCTAATCAATGTGTTCACAGTCGAGCCGGCAAACCAGCGGCGTCTTGTTGAACTTCTAACCGAAGCCACAGAGTCTTCAGTATGTCAGGCGCCGGGCTTTGTTTCTGCCAGCCTCCATCGCAGTGTAGATGGTACAAAGGTCACGATGTACGCGCAATGGCGGAGCATCGATGAGTATCAGGCGATGCGCCGGGACCCAGCCCCACTCCCGTTTTTACAGGAGGCGCTCACGATCTCCAAGTTTGAACCCGGCATGTACGAAGTCGTGCGAACCTTCGTACCCGTCGGCGAGTCGCACTGAAACGAAAGCTTCAGCGGGTACCAAGCGTCAGATTTTGACCACCAGGAGGGCAAAGGCGCGCTCTTCGCGCCGTGCCCACCAACTTTGGCGTTCCCGCGGAAAGCGCTTTGGTAGGCTCTCGGAGTTTATCATCGGGCGCGAATTCGCGCGACCCGGTGGCTCAGCCCACCCTACGGGCCTGTTTTCGTTGTCCGCAAGGGTTGACGGCAGTTTATGGCCGCGCCATTGAGCAGTGGGTCTTCGAATAGAGCTCCGCTCCGGAAAGCCGCCATGCCCGTTCGTCTCGACAACCGCAGCGCCGATTTCGCCGAACGATTCGCGCAATTCCTTGGCGCCAAGCGCGAGGTATCCGCCGATATCGAGGTGGCGACCCGCGCCATCGTCGACGACGTGGCCGAGCGCGGCGATGCGGCGCTGATCGAGGCAACGCGGAAGTTCGACCGGCTCGACCTCGATGCCGGGGCCTTGCGCATCTCGCCCGCCGAAATCGACGCCGCGGTAAAAGCCTGCGAGGCCGGCACGCTCGATGCGCTCGAATTCGCCCGCGGCCGGATCGAGAGTTTCCATCGCCAGCAATTGCCGAAGGACGAGCGTTTCACCGACGCGCTCGGCGTCGAACTCGGCTGGCGCTGGAGCGCGATCGAATCGGTCGGGCTCTATGTTCCCGGCGGCACCGCGGCGTATCCGTCCTCGGTGCTGATGAACGCGGTGCCGGCGCAAGTCGCCGGCGTCGCGCGCGTGGTGATGGTGGTGCCCTCGCCGGACGGC
>JAQGKJ010000100.1 GCA_028290165.1 Bradyrhizobium sp.
GTCCAGGCGAAATCGAAATCCAGCCGCATAACCCGCCAGATCGTCGTCCTCATCTGGATTCAGGAGAGAAGCATGCCGGTGATCCCTGTCGAAGCTCCAAAATTGGTAGAGGATGTCGCCGTCCTTATTGGTTTTGGCATACTGCTCCACCCGCAGCATCTTGTCGGGAGAAGTAAAAGTGACATCTGCGTTCAGCTTGAAACCGGCTCGCGGGCCGTCGGCCCAGGCCGGCGCCACGCCGGCGAGGCCAAGCAACAGCACGATCCATGTTTTTCGTATTCTGTGGTCAAACATCACTTGATTTCAGCTTAACGGTTAGTCACGGGAGTGGGGTAAAAGTTCGGACCAATGAAGCTTCAGCACAAATGCATCAAATGACACAAAAACCCGCTGGCGAGGCTGCCGACGTACCGTCCCCGTGGTGGACGCCTGCGCGGCACGCCGATATCAGGCCGTTTTTGGCGGCGCGTAGCGCCATCACCAGGGCGATCAGGACATGGTTCGAGGCGCAGGGTTTTGCGGAGGTCGAAACTGCGATCTTGCAGGTCTCACCTGGCAATGAGACCCACCTGCACGCGCCGCGCACTGAACTCGTCGCCGCCGACGGCGCGCGCGCGACCCGTTACCTGCGGACCTCGCCGGAATTCGCCTGCAAGAAATTGCTGGCCGCCGGCGAACAAAAGATCTTCGAGTTTGCACGGGTGTTTCGCGACCGCGAGCGCGGCGACCTGCATCTGGGCGAATTCACGATGCTGGAATGGTACCGTGCCAATGCCGGCTATGACGCTGTCATGGCCGACAGCGCGGCTATTATCGCCCGTGCCGCGCAGGCAACCGGCATCGGCCGATTTTCGTTTCGCGGCAAGGTCGCCGATCCATTTGCCGAGCCGGAACTGCTGACGGTAGCGGCGGCGTTCGAGCGCTTCGCCGGGATCGATCTGCTCGCCACGATCGCGGACGGCGAAGGCGATCGCGCCAGGTTGGCGCTCGCGGCAGGGCATCGGGTGCGGATATCGGATGACGACACCTGGTCGGATATTTTCAGCAAGGTATTGGTCGAGCACGTCGAGCCAAATCTGGGGCAGGGGCGTTTGACGGTATTGTTCGAATATCCGGTGCCCGAGGCGGCGCTGGCGCGCGCCAAGCCGTCCGATCCGCGCGTCGCCGAACGTTTTGAGATTTATGCCTGTGGCGTCGAACTCGCCAACGGATTTGGCGAGTTGACCGATGCCCAGGAGCAGCGCCGCCGCTTCACTCAAGCCATGGATGAAAAGCAGCGGCGCTACGGCGAGCGCTACCCGCTCGATGAGGATTTTCTGGCCGCGGTCGCAAAGATGCCGGAAGCCAGCGGCGTCGCACTCGGCTTCGACCGGCTGGTGATGCTGGCGAGCGGCGCGCTCAGGATCGGTCAGGTGGTGTGGACCAAGTCTTCGGTGATGCATGAATGAAATCAATTTCAATGTTGCGGCGACGTTGCGTGAGCCGACTGAACTGGTCGCCCACGGCCTTGCGGCGGTAGCCGATCTTGCCAGTCTGGAAAAGGTCGCCGCGCGCTATGCGGTCGCGGTGACGCCGGACATGGCCGCGCTGATCGACCCTGATAATCCCGACGATCCGATCGCGCGACAATTCATTCCACGCTCCGAGGAATTGCTGCGTGAGCCCGGCGAGAACGCCGATCCGATCGGCGATCACACCCATTCGCCGGTCGCCGGCATCGTGCACCGCTATCCCGATCGGGTGCTGTTCAAGCTGGTTCATGTCTGCGCGGTGTATTGCCGCTTCTGCTTTCGCCGCGAAATGGTCGGGCCCGGCAAGTCGACGGCACTCTCGCAGGGCGCGTACGACAATGCGCTTGCCTATATCCGCGCGCATCCGGAAATCTGGGAAGTCATCCTGACCGGCGGCGATCCGCTGATGCTGTCGCCGCGCCGGCTCGCCGAGGTCATGGCGGACCTCGCCGGCATCAATCACGTCAGGATCATCCGGATCCACACCCGCGTGCCGGTGGCCGAGCCCAAGCGCATCGGCAGCGAGATGATTGCTGCGCTGCGGGTCAAGGACGCGACGACCTGGCTTGCACTGCACGCCAATCATGCCCGCGAATTGACCGACAAGGCGCGCGCCGCCTGCGCCGGCATCATCGACGCCGGCATTCCCATGGTGAGCCAGTCGGTGCTGCTGCGCGGCGTCAATGACAACGCCGCCGCGCTGGAAGCGCTGATGCGCGCCTTTGTCGAATGCCGGATCAAGCCGTATTACTTGCACCACGGCGATCTCGCGCCCGGCACGTCGCATTTGCGCACGACCCTGGCACAGGGGCAGGAACTGATGCGGTCGTTGCGGGGGCGGGTGTCCGGGCTGTGCCAGCCCGAATATTTGCTCGATATTCCCGGCGGCCACGGCAAGGCGCCGGTCGGCCCGAATTACCTGTCGCTGGCGGATTCTTCATCCCGGCCAGATTCTTTTTCCCCAGATCGTGAACAGCCCGAGGAAACGCGCTATCGTGTCGTTGATTATTGTGGTGACGTGCATCTCTATCCTCCGATGCCATGATCGACAGGCGACAGACGAGGAGGGCAGCGCCGGAAGGTTCGGGACTGCGCGGCAACGTGCAATTTCTCTGTAACGGGAGAAGCAAGATGCGAAAACTGCTCACGGCCAAGTTGATCGCCACCATCGCGCTACTCGTCCTGATTGCCGGTCCGGTCGCGATCGCGCAGACCGGTGGCGGCACGGGATCGCCGGGCGCGAACAGCAACAAGCCGATGCTGCCGGAGGCGCCGGTCGGCCACCGGCAGCCGCGGGCGGATCAGGTGCCGTCGGAGAACAATCTGGGCAATCCGAACAATCCTGCGAACAAGGAAGACGCCGCCCTCGACCGCAAGATCAAGAGCATCTGCCGCGGCTGCTGAGCGCGCGCGTCCCAGATCCGGCTGGGATCAGTCCTTGCGCACGGCGAGCGCCATTCCGATCAGCGAAGCGCCGCCGAACAACAGGTTGATGCCGACCAGAAGTCCGATCGCCCATTCCGCCGATCCCGGCAATCCCGAGATGATGATGGCCGCGATCAGCAAGTCCATGATGCCGGCAACCAGCAGCCACGACCACCGCTCCGACAATTCGCGGCGATGCTCTAGCGCATACATGATGGTGGCGACGCCTTCGGCGAGGAAATAGGCGCCGACCACGATGGTCAGGGTCAGCGTGCCCTGCACCGGCCGCGCCAGCAGGATGAGGCCGGCTACGACGGCCAGCGCCGCCGAAATCAGCGACCACCAGAAGCCCGGCATCTCGCGGGCCCAGAATGTCAGCGCCAGGCCGGCGATGCCGGAGATCAGGAACATCCAGCCCAGAAAAATCGTGACGGCGAGGCTCGCGAGCGGTGGCACGATCATGGCCGCGAGCCCCAGAACGACGAGCAGGATGCCTTCAATCAAGAAGGCCTTCCAATGCTCGCGTACCGCGGCGCGCATGTCGGATTGCAGTTTGGTGAGGTCCTGGGGAAGGGTCATTTGAATCTCCCGATGCCGGTAGCGCACAATGACGCGCCAATATGACGCCATAATATGACGTCCGCCAACGCCGCAGGGTCAGATTTGTTCAGGGACGCTCATGTGAGCGAGGCCGTGCTGCCCTGCGCTAGCCTTGGCTGTGGGCGGACGAAAAGCCTTCCGGCGTCGTGCGCATCCGGTTGCGGCCGAGAATATAGATCGCCGTGGTCACCACCAGAAGCGCGCTCCCGATCAGGATGGAAGTCAGGCCGATCGGAACGAGAACCAGCGCCATGTTGCGTTCGGGATTGACCAGCCAGTGGTGGATCGAAGTCAACACAAAGGCGAGACCCGCAAATCCGGCGCCGCCGCCCAGCACCAGTAGCGCCCACATCCGCCGCAACTGGCTCAGCCGCTCGCGGGCAATCTCGGTGCGCGGCGCGTGATGACGGCCGACCCGCCGCACCAGCCGCACCGCAAACGCGATCGAGCTGAATCCAATCAGGACGCTCACCGATCCCAGCATCAGCCTGGTGGAAGGATCGACGCCCGGGTTTTGCTGCAGCGCCAGCAGCGGGAAATCGAAACTCGCGTGCAGCGCCAGGGGCCCCAGCAGGACCAGAATCCAGCTAGAGATGCGTGCCAAGTCGCGGTGATGGCGGTGCGCGCCCAGCGCCGTGCCGGAGCGCGCGATCGCCAGATAGGCGCCGGCGATGATGCCGAGGGCGCCGTGGAACGGCACGGTCAGGACGCTGCGCAATGCGGCCAGCGATTGCCACATCTCGGCGTGCTGCACGAGATAAGCGAGGTTTTCGTAGGCCGCAAAGCCACGCCCCGCCGCCGCGCCATAGACCACGGTGTCCATCGGATCGGCAAACCGCCCGCGCCGTGCGGCCACGGCGACAATGACCAGGATTTTGACGGTTTCCTCGGGGAGGGCGACCCCGAATACGGAATGCAGGACCTGCGCGATCCAGGGATTCTCGGGGCCGGCGAGCATCGATGCGAAGGGTGCGCGGACCACGCCCAGGAGCGAAATACTGGCAGCGCCGAGCAGAAACGCGGTCCAGACCTTGGCGGGCGGACCGGGCCGCTCATCGGCGGCGACCACCAGCCACAGGATCAGCAGCGCGGGCGCCACCGCCGCGGTGCCGATCACGGTCGGAAGGGATTCAAGGAGATTCATCAGGATGGCAAATATGCCATTTTTCGAGGTTATCTAGCGCAGCAAACCCACCGGGGTGCGGCCGCAAGCCGCGGGCGGAGGGGTGGACCCGAACCCGCGCCGCACCGCATCAAACGCTTCAGCAACCCCGGCAGATATTTTTCAGCCGCGCATTCATCAGCGCGTCCTCCGCGCTGATCTTATCCACGTATTTCGCGCTATCGACTTTCGCGCTATCGACTTTCGAAGCCGGCGCGGCCCGTGCCGACTTTGCGGTCGCGGGTGACGCAGCCGGTGGCGCGGCCTTGTCGTAGCAGGACAGCCTCTGAGCGGAGTCCGCCATCGATTTGCAGTCCGGCGTCTGGGCGATGGCGGCTTGGGACAGCGCGCAAATGGCAACGAGTACGGCGAAGAATCGCATTAACAACTCCTTTTTTGGCCAGCGGAACCAGGCCATCAAGTTCAGGCGCGCTCCAGCGGGCGACCATCAGCCCTATCGAACCGCGATTATTCAGTTATATCAAAGTGTTTGCCAGACTGTTGCAAGCAAAATGCACGTTATCGTGGGCGCTGTCCATCGGCCAATTCGCAAAAACGCGGCGCGCGGGTAGCAGGCGTCGGCTGATAGGTTCCCGCCTCGCCAGCCAGATCACGATCCGATTATCGGATTGAACCGGATCATGATCTCATCTCTTTGCTCGCGCATGATTCTTTTCGGAAGACCGGTTCGCACCTTTCCGGATCATGCTCAAGGGAGGGAGTAGCACCCGGTGGTTTTATTCCGCGGAGCCGAAACCCACACGAGGTCGGTGCTGAAAGCCTTGAGTTGGCGGGCACTGGGAACGCTCGACACGTTTGCGATCAGCTGGTTCTTCACGGGCAGGGTCGAGATCGCGGGTTCGATTGCCGGTCTCG
>JAQGKJ010000110.1 GCA_028290165.1 Bradyrhizobium sp.
CTGGCGTCAAGTTGGCGGAGTTTTGTCGGCCCGACCGGGCAGTGACAAAAGCCTTAATCCGCAAGCGACGGTGACAACAAGCCGATCACCGGGGAGAGCACGAAGGAAACCGTTAAAACCATTGCGCGGGGAATGCCGGGTGAAGCCGGTGTGACCGTGGTGACGACACTCGTGTGCTTTTTTACTTTGCACACGGGGCTGCGGGCGCATCGAGCGCCCGGCATTCCCTGCTCCCTCTGGTCTTTCAGGGGACGGTTCCCAGCAAAGCTCGAGCACAATCTGCTTGCGAGATCGCGAAGCCATGTCTGGGAACGGCACCACTGCAACACAGCTGACAATTCGCCGAACACGAGGGCTGACATTGGCGTTTCCGATCGTTATATCAACGCCGCCCGGCACGTCCGGGCTTTCGGCGTTTGGATGGGAATAGCAAGATGACGGGATCGACACGATCGAGCGGCGGCCTCGACGACCGCCGCAAGCGGCTCTTGTTTCGCTGCTGGCATCGCGGCACCCGCGAAATGGATCTGATCCTTGGCCGCTTTGCCGACGCCGAAATCGCAAGTCTTGGGGATGACGAGGTGGCCCAGTTCGAGCGCCTGATCGAGGTGCCCGACCCCGATCTTTATGCCGCGTTGACAGGTGACAAGGCGCTGGCCCCGGAATATGCGAACCCTGTTTTTTATCGCATCAAGTCGTTTCGCGCGGATAACGACGCATGAAGTCGCCAACACGATCGCCCGCCGAATTACTTGGCCCCGGCCGCGCGCTGACCTTCGCCAATGTCGCCGAGGGCGCGGAAGGCCTGGTGATATCGGATCTCGCGCGCGCGATTGCGGCGCGGCCACAGCCGCCGGCGGTCAGTCTCGCCGTGGTCTGCCGCGACGGCGCGCGCATGCAGCAACTGGCGCGCGCGCTGGAATTTTTCGCACCCGATCTGCCGGTCATGCAATTTCCGGCCTGGGACTGCCAGCCCTACGACCGGGTGTCTCCGCATGGCGGCATCCTGGCACAGCGGCTGACCACACTGGCGCGGCTCGCGCGGCTGACCGGCAGCGACAAGCCGCTGATCGTACTCACCACGGTCAACGCCATCGTGCAGCGGGTGCCGGCGCGCGAAACCATCGCCGCGCAGGCGCTGTCGGTCGCGCCCGGCCACGTCGTGCCGATGGACTCCATCGTGTCGTGGCTGGAACACAACGGCTATAACCGCTCTTCCACCGTGCGCGAGCCCGGCGAATATGCCGTGCGCGGCGGCATTCTCGACCTGTTCCCGGCCGGGCTCGACCAGCCCGTGCGGTTCGATTTCTTCGGCGATTCCCTGGAATCGATTCGATCCTTCGATGCGGAAACCCAGCGCACGCTTCTCGACATGCGTTCGCTCGATCTGGTGCCGATTTCGGAATTCCAGCTGGTCACCGAGACCATCCGCCGCTTTCGGATGGGCTATGTTGCAGCCTTCGGCGCCCCGGAACGCGACGATCCCCTGTATGAGGCGGTCAGCGAAGGCCGCCGCCATCCCGGCATGGAACACTGGCTGCCGTTGTTCCAGGATCGGATGGATACGCTGTTCGAGTATCTCGGAGACGCGCCGATTGCGATCGAGCCGCAAGGCGAAGACGCGGCGCGCGAACGTTTCAAGCAGATCCTGGATTATTACGAGGCGCGGCGCGAGGCGCTGGAGCATCCCGGCGGCGGCGCGGTTTACAAGCCCTTGCCGCCCGACCGGCTCTATCTGACGGAAGGGGAGTGGAGTACACGCCTGGAGGAATCCGCGCTGGCGCGGCTGACGCCGTTCGCAGTCCCCGGCGATGCCGCCAACACGGTCGATGCCGGCGCGCGGCAGGGACGCAATTTTGCGCCGGAGCGCGCCGACACCGCCATCAACGTGTTCGAAGCCGTCGTCTCCCACGTGCAGGCGTTGCAGGCCGAACGCAAGAAGGTGGTGATCGCGCTGTGGAGCGAAGGCTCGCGCGATCGCATGGGCAGCATGCTGCGCGATCACAAGCTCTCCAATCTCACCAGCGTCAACACCTGGCGCACGGTGCAGGCGACCCCGCGCAACGAGGCGATGCTCGCCGTGGTCGGCATGGAATCCGGCTTCGAAACCGACAACGTCGCCGTGATCAGCGAGCAGGACATCCTCGGCGACCGTCTGGTGCGGCCGCGCAAGGCAAGCCGCAAGCTCGACAATTTCATCTCCGAAGTCACGAGTCTGGCTGCCGGTGATCTCGTGGTCCATGTCGAGCACGGCATCGGCCGTTTTGTCGGACTGACGACGCTCGAGGTTTCCGGCGCGCCGCACGACTGTCTTGAGCTGCATTATGCCGCCGACACAAAACTGTTTTTGCCGGTCGAGAACATCGAACTGCTGTCACGCTATGGGTCCGACCACGCGCATGTTGAACTGGATCGGTTGGGCGGCAGCGGCTGGCAGGCGCGCAAGGCAAAACTCAAAAACCGCATCCGCGAGATCGCCGGCGAGCTGATCAAGATCGCCGCCGAGCGGCATCTGCATGAAGCGCCGAAACTGCCGGTGCAGCCGCACGTCTATGACGAGTTCTGCGCTCGCTTTCCCTATGAGGAGACTGAAGACCAGCTCGCGGCCATCAATGCCACCTTGAAGGACCTCGAAAGCGGCCGGCCGATGGACCGGCTGATCTGCGGCGACGTCGGTTTTGGCAAGACCGAGGTGGCGCTGCGTGCGGCATTCGCGACCGCGCTCGACGGCAAGCAGGTCGCCATCGTCGTGCCGACCACTCTATTGGCGCGCCAGCACAACAAGACCTTTGCCGAGCGGTTCCGGGGTTTTCCGGTCAACGTCGCGCAGGCGTCGCGGCTGGTCGCGCCGAAGGAACTGTCGAAGGTCAAGAAGGACCTCGCCGAAGGCAACGTCGATATCGTCGTCGGCACCCATGCGCTGCTGGGCAAATCCATCAAATTCAGGGATCTCGGCCTTCTAATCGTCGACGAGGAACAGCATTTTGGGGTCGGCCACAAGGAACGCCTGAAACAGCTGCGTGCCCAGGTCCATGTGCTGACGCTGAGCGCGACGCCGATCCCGCGCACGCTGCAACTGGCCCTGACCGGCGTGCGCGATCTCTCCATCATTGCTTCGCCCCCGGTCGATCGTCTCGCGGTCCGCACTTTCGTGGCGCCGCACGATCCCCTGATGATCCGCGAGGCGCTGTTGCGCGAACGCTATCGGGGCGGACAGGCCTTTTATGTGGTGCCGCGGATCGAAGACCTCGCCGGGATCAAAGATTTCCTCGACAAGAACGTGCCGGAGATGAAGGTCGCGGTCGCCCATGGCCAGATGCCGCCGACCGTGATCGAGGACATCATGTCGGCGTTCTATGACGGCAAATACGATATCCTGCTCTCGACCACCATCATCGAGTCCGGCCTCGATATCCCCACCGCCAATACCCTGATCGTGCACCGCGCCGACATGTTCGGGTTGGCGCAGCTCTATCAGTTGCGCGGCCGGGTGGGGCGCTCGAAGTTGCGGGCGTATTCGCTGTTCACGCTGCCGGCGCAGCAGAAGA
>JAQGKJ010000119.1 GCA_028290165.1 Bradyrhizobium sp.
CTTTCCGGTCTCGATCACCGCGTGATATTTCGGCAGCGCTTCCGGCGGCATGGTCAGGTCGGCATCCAAAATCATCAGCACGTCGCCGGTTGCGGCGGCAAAGCCCTTGCGGACCGCATCGCCTTTGCCCTTGCCGTCCTGTTTCAGCACCTTGATGTCCCAGCTACCTTTGTAGGCATCGCGCACGCGCTCGCATTCTTCGAACGTGCCGTCGCTGGAATTGCCCTCCACGAACAGAATTTCCTGCGCGCTGCCGAATTTGGGCATGCGCTGGACAGCGCTTTCGATATTGCCGCGCTCGTTGCGGCAGGGAATCAGAATGCTGGCGGAAAATTTCCGATCCGGAAATTGCCGCACCGGGCGGCCGACGATGTAGGTCCGCAGGCCCAAATGCCGGATGCCGGGCAATGGTGCGATGTAGCGGTTGATGAAGGGCCCGAGCCCGAAGCAGCGGCGCGGCAGCAATTGCCGCTGCTCCTTGCGGATCATCTCGAAATCGGCGAGGTCCATGACGTTGAGGAAATCGGCGGTGGCGATGTAGTTGATTTTCGCCTGCCTGGCGCGCAGATGCAGCACTTCGGCCAGTTTCAGCACCGGCTCCCACAGATGCGAATAATAGGAGATGATGATGCGGGTCGACGGCGTGCACAGATTTTGCACCAGCCGGAGCGTGCCATCGATATCCTCGAACATGCCGATGGTGTCGGCGAGCACGACGTAATCGAACGGCCCTTCGATGCCATCAAGCGTTTGCGGATCTTCGACGTCGCCGAGCACGAAATGCAGATCGGGATGACGGGCGTTCGCCTTGGCAATGGTAGCTGCGCCGAAATCGATGCCGACGCCGTAGGACGGTCTTAACGCCGCGAGCAACTCGCCACGGCCGCAGCCCAGTTCGAGCACCCGCTTGCCCGGCGGAATCAGGAATTGCATGAACTTCAGGTCGTCCTGATGATAGGCGGCGTTGAACTCGCGCCAGCGATCGAGCTCATCGCCGTTGGCCTCGAAGTGCTCGAGCAGATCCCGCTTGCGCTGGCTCGCGAGCTGCAACGAAGCAGTGGTGTCGGATTGCTTCAGATACATTGCAGCCTCGAGGGGGAAAACGGACCATCCTCTTAGCCGAAGGGCCGCGGGCTGTAAATTCGGCAGAGGCGCCCGGTTTGGCCGATCTTTCCGGCCGAACTTGCGCGGCCTCCCTGTTAACCCTTCGCATCATCCACATGAACGCAATTCCTTCTGCGCGCGACCAAATGACATTGCGCGCGTCATGAAGGATTATCCATGACTGTCAGGTCAAAGCTGCTCGTCGCATTCACGGCGGCGGCGCTTGCCATTCCGCTCGCCGGCAACGCCGTCTCGGCGGAGCGATCTCCAACCACTTCCCAAAACCGGCCGCCGCCGGCCGAGATGCCGGCCCAGATCATGCCCGCCGGCCTCTATCCGCTGACGCCGGAGCGCGAGCAGGCCTTGAAGCCAAAGGACAGTTTCAAGGAATGCGACGCCTGCCCGGAAATGGTGGTGGTGCCGAAGGGCTCATTCACCATGGGCACGCCGGCGACCGAAGTCGACCGCTACAAGGGCGAAGATCCGCTGCATCGGGTCAGCTTCGCGCGGCCGTTTGCGGTCGGCCGCTTCACGATCTCGTTCGACGAATGGGACGCCTGCCTCAAGGACGGCGGCTGCGACGGCAACAAGGGTGACGATCGCGGGTTTGGCCGCGGCCGGATGCCGGCGCAGGGCATCAGCTTCGATGCCGCGAAATCCTATCTTGCCTGGCTGTCGCGCAAGGTCGGCCGCACCTATCGATTGCCCAGCGAGTCCGAGCGCGAATATTTCACCCGCGCCGGCACCACGACGGCGTTCTGGTTCGGCAAAACCATTTCGTCGCAAGACGCCAGTTACACCGCCGGGACGCCCTATGCCAACGGCCCGCGCGGCGTCGACAGCAAGGGACCCGCGGTGGTGGATTCCTATGCCCCCAACCCGTTCGGGCTCTATCAGGTGCACGGCAACGTCCAGGAATGGACCGAGGACTGCTTCAACAAGCGTTACACCGAGGATACGCCGACCGACGGCGCGGCGTGGCTAGAAGGCGACTGCAGCAAACGTATGGTGCGCGGCGGGCTCTGGAACTGGTCGGCGGACAAGTCGCGCTCGGGCTATCGCGATGACAGCTATTTTGGCGGCGGCAACAGCTTTCGCGTGGTGCGGACCCTGAACGTACGGCCATGAAGAGGCCGCCGGACACAGCTCGCCGACAGCCGCGCGCCGGTCTTCACGCCCGGCAACGATCAATCCCCCGGCAAAAGGATTCGTCATGATCGCCACCTCAAAAGTTCTGGCTGCGCTGGCGGTTACCGCATTGGCGGTTTCCCTGACCGGCGCCGCCTGGGCGAGGTCGCAGCGGGACCGGCCGAGACCGGCTCCGCCCGTGGAATCGACGCAAACCCCGCCGGTATCCTTCCCTCGGCAGTTCTTTGCTGCGAAGGGCGTACAGCCGTTGACGCCGGAGGTCGAACAGAGCCTGGATCCGGCGGATAGTTTCAAGGAATGCGAAGCCTGCCCGGAAATGGTGGTAGTGCCGAAGGGCTCATTCACGATGGGAACGCCGGCCAGTGAACCGCAGCGCGAACCAGGGGAAGACCCGCAACACCGGGTCACCATTGCGCAGCCCTTCGCGGTCGGCCGCTTTGCGATTTCATTCGATGAATGGGACGCCTGCCTCGCCGACGGCGGCTGCGATGGTTTCAAGGGCGACGACCAAAGATTTGGCCGAGGCCGTTTGCCGGCCGCGGGCATCACCTTCGCGGCGGCGAAATCCTATCTCAGCTGGCTGTCGCGCAAGGTCGGCCGCACCTATCGGCTGCCGAGCGAATCCGAACGCGAATATTTCACCCGCGCCGGCACCACCACGCCGTTCTGGTTCGGCAGCACCATTTCCGCGAAACAGGCGAATTATGGGACGGTCAGCAGCTACAACAATGCCGGCAATATCGATATTCACGACACTGGGCCGAGGCTCGTGGATAGCTACGCGCCGAATAAATTCGGACTCTATCAAGTGCACGGCAATGTCCGGGAATGGACCGAGGATTGCTACAACAAGCGCTACACCCAGGACAAGCCGTCCGACGGCTCGGCTTGGCTCGACGGCAATTGCAACAAGCGCATGGCGCGCGGCGGTTACTGGCTCGACCTCCCGGACAAGATACGGTCGGGCGCCCGCTATAGCTTCGACGTAGAGGGCGGCCTGAGTTTTCGCGTGGTGCGGACGCTGAACGTGCCGGTGCAGTGAGGTCGGCGACGTGCTCAAGATCAGCGTCGTCGCCCGCGAAGTTCGCGACACCGTGGAGCGAATCGGGCAAGCGCTGAACTGGCACGGCGCGCTGTCGTTCGATTACATCCGGGATGACGCAACCGGGACGCCGCATTTCATCGACGCCAACCCCCGGCTGGTCGAGCCGATGAACGCGTGGCTGAGCGGCATCGACCTGCTGGGCGCCTTGTTGCGGATATCGCTCGGCGAGACGCCGCCGACGCAAGCCGAGGGCCGCGAAGGCGTCCTCACCCGGCTCGGTGTGATGGGATTGCTGGACGCGGCGCGGCAGCGCAACCGCCGGCGCGATATCTTGCGGGAAATCGGCCTGCTCGCGTCGAGTTCCGGCGGTATCGCGGCTCGCGTGAGGAGATGGTGCCGCTGCTGACGGACCCATGGTGCGCCATTCCGCTCGCCGTCGTTGTCTCGAGGCTGTTGCGCGCGCCGCAGGCGGCCACACGATTCTCGGAAACCACGGTGGCAGCCTACAGCCTGACCCCGCAAGCGATCCATCGCCTGCGCGCATGGCACCATGCCGCATAGGCCGCAACGCCCTTCGGCGATTGCCTTGGACCTCTCCAGCCCGTAGTTTGGGCCGAGCACCCAAGAAACAAAAAATTCGGAGAGAACCCCATGGCGCGCCTTAAATTCGGAGCCTTCCTCGCCCCGCATCACCCGATCGGCGAGCATCCGATGCTGCAATTCCGCCGCGACCTCGACCTGGTGGAGCAGCTCGACGCGCTCGGCTACGACGAGTTCTGGTGCGGCGAGCATCATTCCAGTGGCTGGGAAACCATCGCCTCGCCGGAGATGTTCCTGGCCGCCGCCGGCGAGCGCACCAAACGGATCAAACTCGGCACCGGCGTGGTCTCGCTGCCCTATCACCATCCCTTCAATGTCGCCCAGCGCATGGTGCAGCTCGACCATATGACCGGCGGCCGCGCCATCTTCGGCTCCGGCCCCGGCGCGCTGGCCTCCGATGCGCACACGCTCGGCATCGATCCGATGACGCAGCGCGACCGCCAGGACGAGGCGATCGCGATCATTCGCCGGC
>JAQGKJ010000161.1 GCA_028290165.1 Bradyrhizobium sp.
TACGGTCAGTTCGGCTCAACTGGATATTCGTTCGCTTGTGCATGCCCTAGACTCGCACACGCGAGTCCTTCAGGGAATCCCCAAGCGAATCGAAGTGTCAGATTTGGTCCACTAGATACCGGACAGAAACTATTGAGGCATAAAGCGATTGTAGTATGTGGGGATATACGCCCGGTTGGTGAGTGATGGATCTAGCGACCTTGAAAGAACAGGCAGAACGCTGCCGACGCCTCGCCAAACACGCCGACCCCTTCACCCAGAAAAGACTGCTGGATCTCGCGGCCGAATACGACGCCCGAATAGCGCAGCTCGAGCCGAAGCCATCTGCGGCATCACGCATTTTGAGGAATGGGGAGCCGTGAGAGGCGCCGGCGACGATGGCGGTTTCGACTTTTTCGTTTGTAGCCCAAGCCCGCCCCGCCCGGTCTTGTGCAGGGTATCCACGTCTTTGTTTGCCGCAAGCAAGCAAAATCTCGATGGTCTGGGACGCAACCCGGCCATGACGAAGCGGCGAATAACCTCGACCAAAGCAAGTTATCCGCAGCATAATCACAGGCAATCCACAGGCGGGAAGTTCGGACTTTCCCCAGTGGCGTTCGGGACTTGCTGCGCACAAAAATCAAGTTATCCCAGCGGAGGTGGAACTGCGTCCGCCGCCCAGTGCGAGCGGCAATCGACCCCTTCCAGGTAGATACTTCAGGCGGTCCCTCTTTTGTCGGAACATGGCCGCCGGGAGACCCCTCGCGCCAGCCCTGCCCTCGTCCCTATTTAGCTGCTATTGAGAGCCCCAAACCGACGGCAATCTCTATAGGGAGCAAAATACCATGCGTTACCTCCACACCATGCTGCGCGTTCGCAATCTCGATGCCGCGCTGAAATTCTATCACGACGCGCTGGGCCTGAAAGAAGTCCGCCGCATCGACAATGACAAGGCGAAATTCACGCTGGTGTTCCTGTGCGCGCCCGAGGATGAGGGCCTGCTGAAAAACTCTCCAAAGAATCGCGGCGCGCCGCTGGTCGAGCTCACCTATAATTGGGACGAGGAGAAATACGGCGAGGACCGCTATTTCGGCCATCTCGCTTATGAGGTCGACGACATCTACGGCACCTGCGACCGCCTGATGAAAATGGGCATCACCATCAACCGCCCGCCGCGCGACGGCCAGATGGCCTTCGTTCGCTCGCCGGATCTGCATTCGATCGAGCTGTTGCAGAAGGGCGAAGCCAAACCGCCGGCGGAGCCGTGGACCTCGATGCCGAACACCGGACACTGGTGAGCGCGCTTTTACCGGAACCTCTCGCTCCCCGTCGAGTTCTCTCTCCATAAGAGAAAAATCATGGAGGAGACGAATGGGACGAGGCATTTTGCTTTGGCTGCTGGGCGTGCCGATACCGGTGATCATTCTGTTGTGGCTGTTCTTCGGCCACTGAACACAAGCGATCCGGCATATTGCGCGCAGATCAGGCCCCGCCGATGGCGGGGCCTTTTTTGCGCCGCGTCGTGATTGAAATCCGTCGCCACGCGCGCTTTTTTTGCAAAATTCCGATATGACCCGCTTTCAGGCGGATCATCGGGAGCGAAACATCGTGTCGGACAATCAGGGACAGCTGAGAATTTGGGGCCGGGCCAATTCGGTCAACGTGCAAAAAGTACTGTGGTGCCTGAGCGAACTCGATCTCGCCTATCAGCGTATCGATGCCGGCATGGCGTTCGGCCGCAACCGCGACGCCGACTATCTCGCGATGAATCCGAACGGGCGCGTTCCGACCGTGATCGATGGCGAGTTTGTACTTTGGGAATCCAATTCGATCATGCGTTATCTCGTGCTGGCCTATGCCCCGGCTTCGCCGATCTACCCGCAGGCCCCCCAACGGCGATCCGGCGTCGACCGCTGGCTGGACTGGACGCTTTCGACCGTTCAGCCGGTCGATCGTCCGGTGTTCTGGGCGCTGGTGCGCACCCCGGTCGAGCAACGGGACATTGCCGCCATCCAGAAAGATGCCGACGCCGAAGCCGAGGTATGGCGCATCGCCGACGCCCATCTCGCAACGCGGCGCTTCATCGAGGGCGATGATTTTACGCTGGCCGATATTGCGCTCGGTACCTATGCAAGGCGCTGGTTCGGGGTCGAGGGTGTAAGCAAACCGACGCTCCCGCACCTCGAACGCTGGTTCGCCCAATTCGCCGGCCGACCCGGATTTAAGCAATTCGTCGCGCCGCCGATGTCGTGATTAGTAAAAGCCCGAACGCTCGAACAGTACAATGCAGATGATCACGGCAAGCGTAATCGCTGTCACCACGAGACGCGTGGTCCAGCCCATGCCGCGGCCGATCCACCACAGCAGCGCGCAACTCATGATGACGGGAACGATGATATCGAGTTGCATCGCGCTTCGCCCTGTTGCCGACGCTAGTTTTAGCGGACGAACTTGACGCCGACCGACTTGCCGCGACGCCACACCACTTCGCAGTTTCGCCCCGTCCTGGCGTCGCGCACGAACGCCAGCCGCAACCTGGCGGGCAGCACGTTGGGATCGTCGATCGTGATCTTCGCGCCGGTGGTGGAGATGTCGTGCACCACGCACTGGCGCGCCGCGAAGCCGCCTTCGAGGGTGATCCAGCCGGGCTGGCGCAGCGATTTGCGCGCCTCCCGTTTCTTGACTGCGGCCATTGCAAGTTACTCCTTGACGCATCGGGCGTACCCCAACAGGCCTAAAGAACCGTTGCAAACCCCTGAGAATGGGGATGCCCGCATGGCGCTGCGAGCCTTCCATTTGCCCTCAAAATGAGGGATTGCCGGCGGCTTGCCCGGCCGCGCAAACGCCACTATACGTTCGCCCGCCGCTATTGGGGTCACTTCGCCACGGTCCCGAGGCGGCACGGCGCCACCGCAGCCTCAACGCGTTGATTTGCCGGCATATTTGGTTGTGACTACATAGCGAAACGGCGAT
>JAQGKJ010000200.1 GCA_028290165.1 Bradyrhizobium sp.
CGGGCTGCATCAGTTTTGACAGCGCCTCGATGGTCGCCTCGGTGATCTTGCCAGCCGGGAGCATCACCCAGGCGGTGCGCGGCTTGGTCAGCTTCTGCACAAAATCTTCCAGCGAGGTGGCGCCGACGGCGCCATCGGCGGCGAGCGCCGCCACCGCCTTCGGATCCTTGTCGTAAACCACGGCCGTATGTCCGCTCTTCATCAGCCGGCGGACAATATTGCCGCCCATCCGGCCGAGGCCGATCATGCCGAGTTGCATGCTGGAAATTCCCTAAGTGAGCGCTTCGGTGATGGCGGCATCCAGCGCGGCGAGTGCCGGGCCAAGGCCGCCTTTGAGATGGACGCGCAAAGCGCGCCGGCTGCGCTCGGTGAGCACGTCGAAATCGCCACGCGCCTGCGCCGCCTTGATGACGCCGAAGCTGGCTTTCTGGCCCGGCACCGGCAGATCCTCGGCGTCGTCGGCGGTGATCTGCAAAAATACGCCGCTGTCGGGGCCGCCCTTGTAGGCCTGGCCGGTCGAATGCAGGAAACGCGGCCCGAATTCGGCGCAGGTAGCGACATGGCGCTTGTCGCGCACCAGAAGCCGCATCTTCTGCAGGGCGTCGATGAACGCCTTGTCGCGCTCGATATAGGCCAGCAGCGCGACATAATCACCGCTGCCCGAACGCGAGAGATGCGCCTTGATCCAGGAGCCGAGGCTGCCGTCGGCGCCCGCCTTGCGCAGCGCCGCCGCATTGGCGTCATCGGTATAGATATCGGCTTCCGCGAGCGCGATCACCGGCTTCTCCGCCGGCAGGGCCCCGGTCTTTTCGAACGCGCTGGTCAATTCACGCGTCTTGATCTTGGCGGCCTCGACGTCGGGCTGGTTGAACGGATTGATGCCGAGAACGGCGCCGGCGACCGCGGTCGCCATCTCGAACCGGAAAAACTCCTGGCCGATATGGTCGATCGACTTCATGACGATGCGGACGACGGGATGTCCGGCCGCCTCCAGCGCAGCGAGTTTTTCGTCATGGGCGGCGTCGTCCTCGGCTTCGGTCTTGATGTCGATGAAGAAACGATCATGGCCGTACGTTGCGGGATCAGCCAGCGGTTCGCCGTCGATCGGGATCAGACCCTTGCCGTCCTTGCCGGTCGATTCCGCAATCAGCTGCTCGGCCCAGGCGCCGAAATCGGCGACCTTTTTCGACGACAATATCGTCACCTTGTCGCGGCCTTCGAGACCGGCGAGCCCCATGGCCAGCCCAAGCTGCACGCCCGGATTTTCATGCGGCGGCACGTCCGGTCCGCAGGAGCGCACCATCGCAAGCGTATGCTTGAGCAGTGCGCGAACGTCGATGCCGGCGGTTGCGGCCGGCACCAGCCCGAACGGCGACAGCACGGAATAACGCCCGCCGATCGTGGGGTCGCCGTGGAAGATGCGCGCAAAACCCTGTTTGGTCGCGACCTTCTCCAGCGATGAGCCGGGATCGGTCACCGCGATGAATCGATGCCCAGCCTTGTCGGTGCCGATCGCCTCGGAGACGCGCGCGAAGAAATACTCCTTCATCACGTTCGGCTCGGTGGTGCCGCCGGATTTGCTCGAGACGATGAAAAGCGTCTTTGCGATGTCGACCGCGTTTTCCGTCGCGCGCACCTGCGCGGGATCGGTCGAATCAAGCACGTGCAGTTTGGGGAAGCCGGACTTGCGGGGGAAGGTTTCCGCCAGCACTTCCGGCCCGAGGCTCGATCCGCCCATCCCGAGCACCACGGCGTCAGTGAAATTTTGTCCTTTCACGCGCTGCGCGAAGTCTTCGTAGTCGGCGACGTCGGCTGCGGCCGGGCTGTTCAGCCAGCCCAGCCATTTGTCCTCGTCGGTCCCGGTCCATACCGATTTGTCGTGCTGCCAGAGGCGGCGGATCTTGGCGGAGGCGCGCCAGTCTTCGGTCGCCTTCTCGACCGCCTTGCCGATCTGGCCGCCGAGATTTAGTGCCTGCCGGTCGATACCGGCGCCGAGCACGGTCGCGCGCTTGTGCGCAACCGCGCCGTAAAGCTTGTCGGCGGCATCCGCGAACAACTTGACGCCGTCCTTGACCAGTTCGGCGGTGATTGCATCGAGCGAGATGCCGGACTTCTCGAGTTCCGCGAGCACACGCCTGGCATCCTCGAGATTTTCCTCGAGGCTGTCGCGCGGCTTGCCGTGATCGCGGAAGGCTTCAAGCGTTGCCGGCGGCATGGTGTTGACGGTGTTGGGACCGATCAGCTCCTCGACATAGAGTACATCGCTGTAGTCCTTGTTCTTGGTGCCGGTCGAGGCCCACAGCAGCCGCTGCGGCCTGGCGCCCTTGGCCGCGAGCTTTTCCCAGCGCGGCCCGGAGAACAGGTGCTTGTATTCCTGATAGGCGAGTTTTGCATTCGCGACGGCGACCTTGCCCTTCAGTGCGGCCAGCCGGTCTTTCTCGCTGGGGTCGTTGGCGCGCGCGATCTTTTCCTCAAGCTGCTTGTCGACCGCGCTGTCGATGCGGCTGACGAAGAAACTGGCGACGCTCGCGACACGGGACGGATCTCCGCCGCGGGCGACAACTTTCTCAAGTCCGGCCAGATACGCCTCGGCGACCTGGATATAGACCTTTTGCGAGAACAACAGCGTGATGTTGATGCTGATACCCTCGCCGATCAGCTGCTGGATCGCGGGCAGGCCTTCCGGCGTCGCCGGCACCTTGACCATCAAATTCTTGCGACCGACGTCTTTCCATAGTCGCTCGGCCTCGGCGATGGTGCCCTTGGTGTCCGTCGCCAGATACGGAGACACCTCCAGGCTGACAAACCCGTCAGTGCCCTTTAATTGATCATAGACCGGACGCAGCACGTCCGCCGCATGCTGGATGTCTTCAACGGCGAGTTCCTCGAACAGCTCTGCGACCGGGCGATCGCCGTTTTTCAGCGCCTTCGCGATCGCGCCGTCATATTCGTCGGAACTGCCGATCGCTTTCTCGAAAATCGAGGGGTTCGACGTGACGCCCTTGACGCCGTCGGTCTCGATCAGCTTTTGCAGGTCGCCCTTGGCGACGAAGCCGCGGGCCAGGAAATCCAGCCAGACCGACTGGCCGTGGTTTTCGAGTGCTTTGACGGGATTCATGATGCCTGTTTTCTGTTCGAGCCGGTCCATTTGCGCGGGTTCCAGCACCATCCGGCGGGAAGCCGAATGTTGTCAACACGTCCTTAGGCCACGCTCACGAGGGAAATATGTCGTATCCTCAGGGCATAACGCCATTCACAACATATCGATCCCGCGAAATCGCAGACCGGCAGGGCGGCCGCTTAACGTGACAAGAGTCACATTAGCATCGGCGCCGGATGGTTATAGTGAGGCAATGACACTGCAACTTTCACCTCATCGAGATTGCCGTGGGACCCCCCAATGCCTGACGACATCGAAATCGGCTATTCGCCGCTGCGAATGCTGCGCCTCGTCGGTATGGGCGCGGTGATGACGCTGCTCAGTGTGAGCGTCGCCTTCAACTGGTTCGCCTCCAAGAGCATCGATAGCCTCCATGTGCTGATCGCCTATGTGGGCATCGCCTTTTTTGGCCTTGCGACCCTCAAATTCATCTGGATAGTTTTTGACTGCGAAGGGCCCGGTCGTCTTCATCAGCCGCTACGGCATTCGTGATATGCGCATCGCTGATGAGCTGATCCCCTCGGATTGCGTTGAAGACGTCTCCGCTCGCGAATATCGCCGCCAGAAGTTCGTCGCGCTCAGAGTAAGTCCCATGCTGGAAAAACAGCTCTTTGCGACCAAAGCCAGGCAAGCGCTGTTGCTTGCAAGCAAGGCGATGGGTGTGGATGGCGTGACCTTCACCGCCAGCGGACTGATGATCGACTTCGATACGCTGCTCAACACCTGCCTGGCCTATTATTCCGCCGCCAAGCCAGGCCGTGGGGTCCGCCAGCCGACGGACTCGATGTCCGCACAGGGATGACAACAGCCGTCTGACCGCGGCTTGCCTCACGGCTCGAGCGGCCGCAGCTCTTGGCGATCTCCAGGTGATAGCCTATGACCGAGGCTGTCGGTGTTCGCCGGTCGATGCAGGCCAGCAGCAGCGCCTGGCTTGTGAGATCGATGAGACGCCTTGGACTTTTTGAGACGGCCTTCCTGCTGGCACTGACTGTATTAGCCTTGTCGGCTGGGCAAGGTCGGGCCGAGGAAATCCGTCTGGACGAGCTGAAAATCCCCGCGGTCATTTCCGGAGCAACCGGATCTGCGTCCGTCGACCTTGAAGCGATCGTGCTTCGGCCGGATGACGGGGTGCCACATCCGCAGGCCGTGCTCAATCACGGCTCGCCACGAGATGGGAGTGACCGTCCCAAGCTCGCTCCATACCGGCTGTGGGCACAGGCGGCGGCATTTGCACGACGTGGCTGGGTCGCCGTGGCCTTCATGCGCCGCGGATATGGTCTTTCCCAGGGAAGATGGGCGGAAAATTATGGCTCCTGCTCCAATCCGGATTACGCCTCGGCGGGGCGAGCAGGAGCGGCCGATATCGCCGCCGTCGCCAGATTCATGAGTACCCAGCCCTATGTCAGTAAAGGCCGGTGGATCAGTGTCGGGGTTTCGGCGGGCGGTTTCGCAACGGTGGCCTTGACCGCGGATGCGCCGCGCGACCTCGCCGCCGCCATCAGCTTTGCTCCTGGGAGGGGCTCGACAAGCCCCGACACGGTTTGCGGGGAAAAGCAGCTGATCTCGGCATTCGCCCAATACGGCAAGACATCGCGCGTACCCTTGCTCTGGGTGTCCGCCGGGAACGATCATTTCTTCGGCCCGCAGCTGGTGTCGAAGCTCACGGGCGCATTTTCGAATGCGGGCGGGAATATCTCGTTCGTCGAGGTACCGTCATTCGGCGCCGACGGACACCAGCTCTTCAGCGCTGACGGAATTCCGGTCTGGTCGCCGATCGTCGATCGCTTCCTGACGTCGAACAATCTCAGGCTTCGCGACAGGCCGATTGACGTTCCATCGCCGGATGTGGCGGCGCCGCGCAGTTTGAGCGACCGCGGCCGTCAATCGTTTCGAACCTATCTCGATGGCGGCCCCAACAAGGCGTTTGCAGTCGCCGGAGATTCGCATTTTGGCTGGGTCACAGGCCGCCGGACGATCGACGAGGCGCGCAAGGATGCGATGGGTTTTTGCGTGACCGGCGCCAATACCAACTGCAGGATCGTCAACATCAACAACAAGCCGGCGGAATAAGTCCGCCCTCATCACCGGAATCAGAAACACAAAGCCGCCGAGCATGCCGGCGACCATGACGTTTACGACGTGCCGCAGTCCGGTCGCCGTGCACCAGTCCGAAAAAATACTATCACCGCGCGTCAAGCGCCATGGCACAACTACGTGAAGACAGATCCGGATTTTCAGGACCCCGGAGTTGTCACGATACGCCCTACCGCAGGCTGGCGTTGATTTTGTCCAGCGCAGCCGAACCGGGGCAAAGTTCCTTGGCCTCGAGCGTATTGAGCGGCGTCTCCACCGTGTCGAGATGGCTGTGCAGGTCTTCTGAGTCGGGATCGACATACAACAGCCCGGTGACGATCTGGCCCTTGACGGCGTGCCTCTGCAGGAACGACATCGCCGCGACGCGGTCGTGCGCGTCATAGTCCGCATCGATCTTGCGCAGCGCCAGCTTGGTGCCGTCGTGCTGCTCGACCACCTGAACCGTACCCGGCGCGTAATCGACGGCAATCGGGTCGCGGCCGGTGATGACGTCCAGCCGGTTCACCGCATCATTGTGCTCGCGCACATAGTCGAAACTCTTGGTCGAGCCGGCATGGTTGTTGAAGGCGACGCAGGGGCTGATCACATCGATGAAGGCCGCGCCCTTGTGCTGGATCGCGGCCGCGATCAGCGGCACCAGTTGCGTCTTGTCGCCGGAAAAGCTGCGCGCCACGAAGCTCGCACCGAGCTGAAGCGCGATCGCCACCAGATCGATGGCGTTGTCGGTATTCATCACGCCTTTTTTCGACTTCGAGCCGCGGTCGGCGGTGGCCGAGAACTGGCCCTTGGTGAGGCCGTAAACGCCGTTGTTCTCGACGATATAGGTCATGTTGACGCCGCGCCGGATTGAATGCGCGAACTGGCCGAAGCCGATCGAGGCCGAATCGCCGTCGCCGGACACGCCGAGATAGATCAGGTCGCGGTTGGCGAGGTTGGCGCCGGTCAATACCGACGGCATGCGGCCATGCACCGAATTGAAGCCGTGCGAATTGCCGAGAAAATAGTCGGGCGTCTTTGAGGAGCAGCCAATGCCGGAAATCTTGGCGACGCGATGCGGCTCGATCGAAAGCTCGTAACAGGCCTCGATGATCGAGGCCGTGATCGAGTCGTGGCCGCAGCCGGCGCACAGCGTCGAAACCTTGCCCTCGTAATCCCGGTGGGTATAGCCGAGATCGTTCTTCGGAAGCCCGGGATGCTGGAATTTCGGCTTGGCGATATAGGTCATGACTTTACCTTGCGGAGCGGGGTGACCTGGAGCTGGTCCTGATGGTCGCCGATGGCGCTGGCGATGAAGCGCGCGGTGATCGGCGTGCCGTCATAGTGCAGGATCGGAACCA
>JAQGKJ010000230.1 GCA_028290165.1 Bradyrhizobium sp.
GGCAGAAAATCTCCAGCGAATGCTGTCCGCACAGGATCATTGGCCGCAGCCAGGGCGATTTCAGTCCAGGCCAGCCCGGCGGCACGAATCGCACGGTAATCACTGCCAACGCCAGAAAGTGCACGAACCTGAGGACATCGAGATCGGTCTTGTCGATGGGATAGATCCATTGCTCGAGCCAATGCGGCATCAGGTAGCCCAGCTGCGGGAAATACCAGGTCAGCGTCACGCTGAACGCCGCCAGCACATAGGCGAGCGAAATCCACAGCGTGATCGGCGACGAGAGAGTCCGCGCCATTCGCTTGGCGCCGCCGAGCGCGCACCAGGCGCCGAACACGAACAGCAATTGCCAGGCAAACGGATTGAAGGCCCAGTATCCGTCGGGATATGCGCTCAGATACCAGTCGTAATGCCAGGTGAGTGCATAGAGCGCGACGGACAGCGCCAGCGTGAGATCGGCTCGCCACTTCAACAGCCGCAGGACCACGGGAAGAAAGAACATCAGCACGACATAGAGCGGCAGCACGTCGATGTTCAGCGGCCGAAATCTCAGGAGCAGGGTCTGCAGCATGACGACGCCGGGCTGCTTGAGAAAATCCAGGACGTGCATTTCTTGGGAGTAAAACGGGTTCGCGGAACTGGTGGAGACGTAGGATATTTCCGCAAGCAGCATGATGACGATGAACACATGCGCGACATAGATCTGCCAGACCCGCCGCAGCACGCGCGCGCTTGCGACCACGAAGCCCGACGCAAGCATCACACGGCCGTAAACGAACGCCGCCGTATAGCCCGAGATGAAAATGAAAATCTCGGCGGCGTCGCTGAACCCGTAACTGCGGATCGTGAACCAGGTCAACAGATCGGGCGACACATGGTCAATGAAGATCAGCCACAGCGCCAGCCCGCGAAACAGGTCGATCCGCAATTCCCGTTCGCCGGCAGGAAGCGAGACAACCGGTGTCAAGACAATCGCCGGCGCGGCTTGCGCGATCGCACCCGCTACGCCCGCAAGGGGTGGGGCGGCAACTCGATCAGCAATCGACACCATCTAGACCTGTCTTGTAAAAATCGGCTTACGTGCTCGCAACGACGAAAGATAATATAGGCCTGCAGCTTGTAAGCAAGTTGTGGGGACCCGGCCGCTCACGGCCTTGCCTGACCGAAACCAGGGCCGACCCCGAGGAAGGAACGTTTGCGCCGACCTGCGCGTGGACTCGTATATATCGTGGGGAGACGTTGCCAAAACGTACCAAGAATGATACATCTCCTTCTTACGAGAAACAGGCTTGAAACGCCTGCCCGCCTTCTTCTACGCCCTGCCATCCGGTCGCGAGCCGGTCCGAGAGTGGTTGAAGGGCTTGCCCGCCGGTGACCGCAAGATCGTCGGTGAGGATATCAAGGACGTCGAGTTCGCATGGCCGATCGGCATGCCGCTTTGCCGTTCTGTAGGCCGGGGCATGTGGGAAGTGCGCAGCACATTAACGCAAGGCCGCATAGCTCGCGTTTTATTCTGTGAACACGAGGGTAAGCTGCTGCTGCTGCTGCTGCATGCCTTCATCAAGAAGACACAGAAGACACCAGCGGGCGATTTAGAATTGGCTATCAAGCGAAAGAAGGAGGTCTCATGAAAAAGGTAGCCAGGAAAAAGAACGCGGGCAGGATTGGATCGTCCTTCGATGATTTCCTTAAACAGGATGGCGTCTATGAGGAGGTAACCGCGCGCGCGATCAAGCGTGTGTTGGCGCGGCAGCTCGACGATCTGATGCGGCGCGAGGATATTTCCAAGACGGAACTCGCGAGCCGAATGAAGACGAGCCGCGCCCAACTCGACCGCCTGCTTGATCCTGAAAACGAGTCGGTGACCCTCGGCACGCTGGCGCGGGCCGCGCAAGCCGTCGGCCGGCATCTCCGCATGGAGTTGGTCTGAGGCCGCTTGTCCTATCGCCGTTTCCGCTCGAATGAGTTGATTGTCGTCAAGGCTGAACAAATCGCCACGCTCTACGTTTGTATGCAGGCAGGGGAAACGCAGGAGTTCCTCCCGTGAAGATCAATTGGCTTGGCACAACCGCTATCGTTCTCCTCATCGGCACCGGCACCTCGATTGCGCAGTCGCCACCGGATTTGCCGCAGAAGCGCGACGAAGGTTCTCGCGCCCTGCCGCAAAAGCGCGAGGAGGCACCCCGTGCCCAGACCCCAGGACTCCCGTCCAAGGAGGCAGAACGACCTGCCGCGGGCCAATCGCGACCGACGGATCGGCTGGAACAGCGCGCGGCGGAGCCCGAGCCGAAAGCAGGTGCGAAAGAACCGCGGCGCGGCGAGGCGCCTTCCCCGGCTGAGCCCAAACGGGCGGAGGAACGACAGCCGCGCGACATGAAGGAGCCCTCACGGCAAAGCCAGGAACAGCCGGCCCGCGGCGAGCGTCCGCTGGCTAACCCGACGCAGCAAAGCCAGGAGGAGCAGAAAGCCCGTGAAGCCAAACAGCCGGAGTCCAAACA
This sequence comes from Bradyrhizobium sp., assembly GCA_028290165.1. The sequence continues at coordinate 2,499 of JAQGKJ010000230.1, forward strand.
GCCAGGCGAGCCGAAGCGGCAGATGGGCCGCGAGGAACAACAAAAGCAGGACAATCGGGCGGTCGACGAAAGGAGGCCGGGCGACACCAAGCAGCAGCAGGGTCAGCGCCAGCCGGAGCGCAGCCAGCAGTCCGCCCAGCCTTCCACCAGCCAGTCCGTGCAGCAAGGCGCACGACAGGGCGAAACCGGCCAGGACCGGCAGCGCGGCGAGAATACCGGGCGGGCCGCCGATCAATCGCCCGAGCGTGGCCGGACATCGTCCGCCACGGTCAATGATGACCAGCGCAGGCAAATCGCCGAGCGGCTGCGGCAGGAACGCTCGGCATCGAACGAAAATATCAATATCCGGATCAACGTCGGTGAGCGGCTGCCGCCGAGCGTGCGGCCGCGCCCGCTGCCGACCGATATCGTGCGGATCGCACCGCAATACCGCGATTACGAATATACCGTGATCGATGACAGGGTCGCCATCGTCGATCCGCGCACCCGCGAAGTCGTCGATTACATCGAAGAGCCCGGCTCGGTGGCCGAGACGACCTCGCGTTTCGACCGCGGACGGGTCTTCATCACGCGCGAGCAGCGCGAGATCTTCAGGCAGGCCGCGCAGCGCACCACGACCGTGGGGTCAAACTCGTCATCGGGCGGTTCAAGTTGCCTCACCTTGCAGCCGGTGCCGGAGGATTTGGTGCGCAGCAATCCGGAGCTCGCCTCGTACCGCTATCTCGCGATCGGCGATCAGATCGTGCTGGTTGATCCCAACCAGCAGAAGATCGTCCAGCTGATCGACTGACCGCATCGGCGCACAGCCCAGGGCCGACCGGGGCTCAGCGCCAATGTGAAGACGGCCGCAGCCCGGGGCCGCCGTGTTGAACGGTGGTTCCCTGCCACCGTTCGCGCCAAAATTGTGTTGTGGAGTCGGTTGGCGGACGACTAAACTTTGCTGAAACGCGTATCGTTTCAGCGGGCGGTGGCGGATGCGTAATTCTTCGATTGTTGAGCGGCCGATGTGTCCAACCTGCAAGCACAGGATGGGACTGGCCCGGGTTTCGGCCGGCGAACGCGGCGTTGAGGTGCGGACGTTCGAATGTTCCACCTGTCACCGCGCCGAAAAGGTTTCTTTCCCCATCGACCCTCTGAAGACGGATGCCATAGGCTGGCTCGCGAGCGAACTAAGGCCCCCGCGCTAACTTGAACCGCAGAAGGCTCCTCGCTACGTTCGCCCCCAAACAATTTTGGGGGGAAGCAAAAATGCGGCAGGTCAGGATCGGCGACATCACCATCGATGCGGTGATCGAACGCGAAGGCCCGTGGCGGCGGCCGCAGGATTTCTTCCCCGCCTATGACGAGGCCGTCTTCAAACATCATCTGCTCAGCATGGAGCCGGAGGTGTTCGACGCGGCACTGGGAATGATCGTGATCACCTACCAGACTTTCGTGGTCCGGACGCCGCGCCACACCATCCTGGTGGATACCTGCACCGGCGAGGACAAAGGCCATCCGCCGCCGTTCGATTTTCCCGGCAAGGAGCGCTGGCGCAACGAGCTGTTCGCGCTCGGCATCGGTTACGACAAGATCGACTACGTGTTCTGCACGCATCTTCATATCGATCATACCGGCTGGAACACCACGCTGCGCGACGGCCGCTGGGTGCCGACCTTCCCCAATGCAAAGTACATCTTTCACAAGAAGGAATATGCGGTGTGGGAAGCGGAGCACGCCAAAGGCGCCGATCCGCCCGGCACGGTCTTTCGGGACAATTGCTTGCCCATCGTGGAAGCCGGCCAGGCGCTTCTGGTCGATGACGACTACGCGCTCGACGATACCATCACGCTGACGCCAACGCCGGGGCATTCGCCCTGCCATTGCTGCGTCAATATCTTCTCGCGCGGCCAGCGGGCGGTGGTGACCGGCGACATGATGCACCACGTGATCCAGTGCCGCGAGCCCGACTGGTCGCCGCGGGTCGACTGGGATGGCAAGCAGGCGGCGGTGTCGCGCCGCAAGTTCTTATCCTCGATCGCCGACACCGACACGCTCATCCTGCCCATCCATTTCCCCACACCGACGGTCGGCCTGGTCAAGGCGGACGGCGATCGGTTCGACTACCGCTTCAAACGCGAGTGAGCAATCGCAGCAAACTTAGCTCGTTTCGAACGCAGGCTGGCGGACGGGTGCAAAACTGCTAGGATCGCTTACAATTCATTGCAACGGAGCTTCGCGATGGACGCCGTGACGCTGAAGGGCTCTCAGACCGCCGACACGCATTCGCACCTCGTTCGCCCTGAGAGCATGGAGTGGCAGAAGACCCGCTTTCCCGGTTGCGAGGCCAAGACGCTGCTGTTCGATCGCACGACCGGCCTCATGACCGCGTTGATGCGGTTCGCGCCGGGCGCGGTACTGCCGGACCACGAGCACGTAAACATCGAGCAGACTTACGTTCTCGAGGGCCATCTGGTCGACAAGGAAGGTCCGGCGAAGGGTATCGAGGCCAGGGCCGGCGAATTCGTCTGGCGAGAGCCGGGCAGCCGCCATGTCGCATGGTGTCCCGAGGGCGGGCTGATGCTCGCGATCTTCCAGGTCCCCAACAAGTTCTTCGAGGCCGACGGCGGTGTCGTCGATGCGGCGGGCCAGGACTGGGACGAGACCTGGGGTCATACGGCCAAGAACTGAGATCCCCTGCGCTTCGGCGATTAGAGCGTAAAAGGCTAGGTTGAAACGCTACCTCTCCCCGCGACCGGGGAGAGGTGAAGCAGTTTGTCGCGCGCTAAGCGCCTTTTTCGCACTTCTTCATGAAGCTGGTCTTGGCGGCGCCGGCCAGCGGCTTGCCGTCCGAGCTGACGGCCTTGGTCGCGCAGCTGTCGGCCATGCATTTCTTCATGAACGAGGTTTTCGCCGCCCCCGCGAGCGGCTTGCCGTCCTTGCCGACGGCTTTGGTATCACAAGATTCCTGCGCGGCGGCGGAGCCGAACGCAAACGCGGTGATGATTGCAGCCAAGAAAATCCGTTTCATCGTGGGTTCCTCCCTAAGCCAGGACAAGCGTCTGGATTGGACCTTGGAATCCCGGCGCGATCAAGCGTCCATACCGGACATAATTGATAAAATGCCGAATATCGCTGGTCCGCTTTCGGACATCCGACGCTGCTCAAACGCCCCGTTCGAGCATCGCCTTGAAATCGGCACGGGCGCGTTGCGCCTCGGCCCTCGCGGTTTCCGACGCGTCGCCGAGGCCGAAATAGCCGTGGATCAGGCCGGCGCCATGATGGTACTTCGTCGCGACGCCGGCAGCGGCAAGCGCATCGGCATAGGCCTTGCCCTCGTCGCGCAGGGGATCGAACCACGCCGTGCAGACGACCGCCGGCGCAACGCCGGCCAGGCTTTTCGCGCGCAGCGGCGAAACGCGCCAGTCTGTGCCTTGCCCGGGGTCCTCGAGATAATGGCCGGCAAACCATTCCATGACCGCGCGCGACAGGAAGTAGCCTTCGGCGTTTTCCGCCCGGGAGGGATAGCGCGCGTTCACCTTCAAGTCCGCGTAGTTTCCGGCGACATCGATCACGGGATAGGCCAGCAGTTGCGCGGCGAGTTTTATCCCGGCGTCGCGGCAGGCGATCGCAACGGCTGCCGCCAGATTGCCGCCGGCGCTGTCGCCGGCCACGCCGACGCGCGAATGGTCGCCGCCGAATTCGCCGATATCGGCGATCACCTGGCGCACGGCGGCTAACGCGTCCTCGAACGCGCCGGGAAAGCGGGTTTCCGGCGGACGCCGGTAGTCGACGGAGACGACGACGGCACCGGTCTCGATCGCGATCAGGCGCGCCTGGCGGTCATGGGTCTCGAGATCGCCGGCGACCCAGCCGCCGCCATGGAAAAACACCACGGTCGGCGATTTTTCGCGCGAGACGCGATGCACGCGCGCCGCGAGCCGTCCGGCACCGCTCTTCACTTTAATATCTTGCGTGCTCGCGACCGGCGGCGGCGGAATGGCGGCTCGGGCGGCTGCGAGTGCGCGCAGCGCCTCGCGGGCGCTCTGCGGCGTCATGGTCAGGGGATCGCGCAGCGGCAGCCGCGGAATGATCTCTGCGATAACGGGATCGAGCGTTGCGGTCATGCGGGCTCCGGGCGATGGAATGCGCGTCAGCATAGGTTCCGTTCGCGGTTGCGGCAACGATCCGGGCATGCAGTGGGCGTGTACCCTTTGCGCGGATATCACAATGGACTTCCGGGCCAATCCGGCTACCCTTCCATTCAGTGAAGAGCCTCGGAAAGCGGCCGATAATGTCTTGAGCGTCGCGTCCACGGCGGGGAAACGATCCGAATCATGACTGCCGACGCTACAGCTCGAGGTCCGCGCTCCCCTGAAGTGGGAGCCGTTTTCGACGCAGTCGTCGTCGGCGCGGGCTTTGCCGGAATGTACATGTTGCACCGGCTGTGGGGGCTTGGCTTTTCGGCACGGGTGTTTGAGGCCGGCGGTGGCGTCGGTGGCACCTGGTACTGGAACCGTTATCCGGGAGCACGTTGCGACGTCGAGAGCATGCAGTATTCTTTCTCCTTCTCGGAGGAGTTGGATCAGGAATGGAGCTGGTCGGAGAAGTACGCGCCGCAACCTGAAATCCTCTGCTACGCCAACCATGTGGCCGATCGCTTCGATCTGCGCCGGCATATCGTGTTTGACACGCGCGTTATCGCCGCGACCTTCGATGAAGAGGCCAGGTGCTGGCACATCGAGACGGACCGCGGCGACAGGGTTACGGCAAGATTCTGCATCATGGCCGTCGGCTGCCTGTCGGCGCCGAACCGTCCGAACTTCGAGGGTCTCGAGGATTTTCGCGGACCGGTCTATCACACCGGCCAATGGCCGCACGAGGGCGTCGACTTCACCGGCCTGCGTGTTGGCGTCATCGGCACCGGCTCCTCGGCAATCCAGTCGATTCCGATCATTGCGCAACAGGCCTCTGCACTCACGGTTTTCCAGCGCACCGCGACCTGGTCGGAGCCGGCCTGGAACGAAAAGCTGACGCCGGAATATCTGCAGGCGGCCAAGGCCGATTATCCGGCGCTGCGGGCGAAGGCCCGCGCCCGCCCGACCGGCTTCTATTTCCCGTTCAACACCCAGCCGGCGCTGGAGGCGAGCCTGGAGGACCGCGAAAAGCAGTACGAGGAAGCCTGGGCGCGCGGCGGCTTGCCCTTTCTCGGCGCCTACGGGGATCTTTTGTTCGAAAAGGCCGCCAATGACACCATCGCCGACTTCGCCCGCCGCAAGATCCGCGGCATTGTGAAGGATCCGGTCACCGCCGACCTTTTGTGCCCGGACAATGTCTTCGGCTGCAAGCGCCTCTGCGTCGATACCGGCTACTTCGAGACCTACAATTTGCCTCACGTAAGACTGGTCGACATATCCCGGACGCCGATCGAGCGCTTCACCCCGCAGGGCATCGAAGTCGACGGTATCGAGTACAAGCTGGATGCCGTCGTTTGCGCGACAGGCTTTGCGGCCATGACGGGGTCATTCGACAAGATCAGGATCGCCGGTCGCAACGGCCTGACGCTTGCCGAAAAATGGCGGGCGGGTCCTCGTGCCTATCTCGGGATCGCGTCGGTGGGTTTCCCCAATTTGTTCATGATCACCGGCCCCGGCAGCCCTTCGGTGCTGGCAAGCATGATCCAGGCGATCGAGCAGCATGTCGATTGGCTGGCGGACTGCATCGGCCATATGCGGGATGTCGAGGCAATGTCGATCGAACCGCTTCTCGAAGATGAGGACGCCTGGGTCGAGCACGTCAACGACGTCTCGACGGTTTCGCTGCGATCGACCTGCAGTTCCTGGTATGTCGGCGCCAACATACCCGGTCGGCCCCGTGTCTTCATGCCTTATATCGGGGGCTTCCCGGTCTATGTGCAGAAATGCAACGAGGTCATGAGCAATGGCTTCGACGGCTTTATCCTGGAAGGTCCGCCTGAGCGCAACGCGGCGCCCGAGGTGCGCTATACCGAACGGTGGCGGGTACCTCTCGATATCGAGGTCATTTCACCGGCGGCGGTCGCCGCCAGGCGCGTCCCGGTCGTCTGAGCCAGGTGCTGATGTATCCGACGGTTCATTGGCGGCTTGAAACTGCACCCGCACGCAGTCGGTCCGTAGCTCGGGCGATTTTTCAATCCGCAGGTCCTTCTTTATTCCCGCGCTGCAAACAAAAAATTCCGATTGAGCGCCGCGAGCTTTTCGCCGACCCTTAAGCCGCAAGAGGACGAGACTGTTAGCGGGAGGCGACAGATGAAAGTTTTGAAGGCCATCGTAATGCTTGCGATCGTGATGATTGGCGCCGGAGCCGCAGAGGCGCAAAACGCGCCACCGGTTTCGACAAAGAAGGTGGATGGGACCGATAACATCTATCTCTTCCGTTATGGCGGTCATCAATCGATCTTCATCGTGACGCCGCAGGGCGTCATCGCCACCGATCCGAT
>JAQGKJ010000238.1 GCA_028290165.1 Bradyrhizobium sp.
GCTATAGGAATCGGACAATCGTCCGCTGTAGCTGCATTCGACCCCGGCGACCGACAGTGTCGCGTCCAATCGGGACGATGAGGCCGATAACTCGAGATGCATTACGCCGGTCCTCTCCTCGGGGCCATCCTGAGTGCACAGACCGACGTGCTTCATTGTCAATGGACCGGAATATCCTTTTCGGCCGGGAGCGGTTTCCATGACGGTGGCGGTCAACTCCCACTCGCCGAGATAACCCGAGTATCCGATGATTTCGAGCGGCTGGGCGCGCGCCGGCGCGAAAAGTGCGACCAGCCCGATCGACAGAAGTAGCGCTCGCACTGATGGCTCCTTCATCTTCCGTCGCCAGCCACTTAAAGCTTCTTCAGATAGGCGCGTGCGTCGGCAATTTCGGTTCGGCTATTATCCGCGCCATCGGCAATCGCGACGATTTTCTCGTAGTACTCCCTGGCCTTGACCTTGTCTCCCGCCTTGTCAGCCGCTGCCGCTGCGCCCGCATAGGCGCCCAACCGATTCGGCTCCTTCTTGAGTGTCGCTTCGAAGGCGGTGAGCGCTTCCCCGGCATTACCGCTCTCGAGCAGCATGACGCCCTGGAGTTCGCGGGCCGGCTTGGGCACACCCGGTGTCACCGGATGCTTCTCGGTCTTGTCCTCGGCATCGGCCGCGGCGCTCATCGCGTTCAGCGCGTCGTCGCGCTTGCCCTCGGCGTAAAGTACCCAGGCGGTCGCGACCTGCCGTTGAATATCAACCTGTTCCGACCAATAGCCATCTTTTGCGTCACGCAGCTTGTCCCGCAGCTCGACGAGCCTGGCGATGTCGATCCTGGCGGCTTCGGGATTGCCGGAACGGGCCGCGCCAAGCGCGCGCGCGAAATATGTGATCGCTTGCACATTCGCGAGCGGGCTGGGGCGGACCTGCAGCTCCGCTGCGGCCTTCCAGTCGCCGCGCTCCACGGCGTAACGGGCCGGCGAAACAGCCAGCGCATATGGTCCGGGAAGGAACGTCTCGGTGAAGCCGGTGGCCTTCGTCATGTCGTCGATGACGGCCTTGGCCTTCCCGTCCTGCCCGAGCTGCAGATAGGCATAGACCAGATAGTCCATCGAATGCAGTTGATCGTGGAGATCGCCAGCTTCCTTCGCAACGCGCGACGATTCGGTGTTGGAAGCAATCGACTCCTGCCAGTAGCCAAGCCGGGTGAAAATATGCGACGGCATGTGCTGCGCGTGCGCCGCGGCAGGCGCCACCTTGGCGTAGCCGCGCGCCGCCGCGAGCCCCTTCTCGGCGAGCGCCGGCGTATCGTAGAGGTGTATCAGATAATGGGCTATTCCCGGATGCTCCGGCTGCCGCGTCCAGATTTTTTCCAGGATTGCCGCCCCCTTGAGCTGATTGGCATAGGTCTTGTCGGCAGGTGAAGCCGCCACATTGAGGGCGAGCGCGTAATAGATCTGCGCTTCGTCATCATCGGGGTAGCGCTGCGCCAGTTGTTCCATGGCCTTGAGGTAGGCCAGGACGCGCGTGCGATGGTCGACCTTGTCGTAGTCGGTGTACATGGCGCCGAGCGCATCGATATAGTCGCGCTCGCGCTGCGTCGTCGCACCCATGGCTTTGCCCTTTTCAAGCGCCGCGGCGCCCTCCGCAAGGTTTTTGACAGGTGGGGCGACGTGCGGATTGTACAGCAGGCTCAGCGCGATGCCCCAATAGGCGATGGCGCACTCCGGATCGGCCTTTAGTGCGTCCTCGAAGGACTTCTGCGAGGCCCGATACCAGAACGAGTGCTGGTACAGCATCGCCTGGTCGAAATGCTGTTGCGCCTCGGGTTTGCACGAAGTCTGGAAATGGACCTTGCCCAGAGCTTCCGGGGCCGCCGCCAGGGCTGATTGCGCAAACGCCGCTGCCATAGCGACGACGGCGATTGTTGTCAGACGCGTCCTGATCATGATCGGACTCCCTGTCTACCCAATATACGGTAGTGGCCGCACCTGATGCGGGCCCCTTTTTTGAAAACGGCCGTCGGCCGACGGTCAGCCCCCCACTATTGCAACTTCCTCTGGCTGAATAAATAGAGCCAGATGCAATCGACTACTCCACAAAATGAAGTAATAATGCGTCATGGACAAGTTCGGGGCGATGGAAACGTTTGTGCGGATCGTCGAGAAGGGCAGCCTGACGGCAGCCGCGAACGCCCTCGACACCTCGTTGCCGACGGTGGTCCGGATTCTCGCATCGCTGGAGCACCATCTCGGCGTAAAGCTGCTTCATCGCACTACGCGTCGAATCCGTCTGACTGAGGAAGGCGCGCTATATCTCGAACGCTGTCGCGTCATTCTGTCCGCCACGCACGAGGCTGAAGAAACTCTAATCTCGCGCGAAGCGGAACTGCGGGGAAACCTGACCGTGGGCGCTTCCGTCTTGTTTGGCCGGCGCTATGTGGCCCCTATTGTCAATGATTTCCTGCGTCGCCATCCAAAAGTGACCATTGATTTGCGATTTGGCGATCGTGTCTTGAATCTGGGCGAAGAGCATGTCGATGTCGCGGTTCGGATCGCGCCTCTCAAGGACTCTTCCCTCGTCGCCATCCCCGTCGGCCAGGTACGTCGTGTCATCTGCGCAACTCAGCGATATCTGCGCTCAAATGGCACTCCAAAGGTGCCGGACGATCTCCGGAAACACCGCTGCGTTAGACACACGGGTTTGGCCCCGCGAAGCGAATGGCATTTCAGGGATGGGCGGCGGAATGTCTCGATTCCAATTATCAGCAGGGTCAGTTGCAACGAGATCGACAGCTCATTGAGCGCCTGCATCGACGGGTTGGGTCTCGGCATGTTTCTTTCCTATCAAGTCGCGGCCTTTCGAAAAAGCGGCCGGCTTAAATATGTCCTGGAACAATTCGAACCAGAGCCGGTTCCCGTGCATGTCGTCTATGCCCACTCGACTCTTCTATCGAATAGAATGCATGCCTTTGTTGATGAATGCGTGGAAAAGCTTCGGCAAACGAGATTTGACTAGTTGATAAGCTCGTTCGAATTTGACGGTTTTGTCAGCAATGTACCCAAGGTTTGCGAGATCCGATTTTCCGGTTCGAATTTCAGCCTTTCTTCTTCGCCCCGCCCTTGCCTTCCGCCAGCAGCGCTTTGCGGACCTGCTCGAATTCCTTCAGCGACGCCTTGTCGGCCCGCGGAAATCGCAGATTGAGCGTTTCCAGCGTAGAGACGATCGCAGACCCGATCACCACGCGTGCGAACCATTTGTGATCGGCCGGCACCACATGCCATGGCGCGACCGGGCTAGAGGTGTGTCGGACGATGTCCTGATACACGGCCATGTATCTCGGCCACAGCGCGCGCTCGCTGATGTCGGCCATCGAGAACTTCCAGTTCTTCGCGGGATCGTCGAGCCGATCGAGAAACCGCTTGCGCTGCTCCTCCTTCGAGATATTGAGGAAGAATTTCAGGATCACCGTGCCATTGCGCGCGAGGTAGCGCTCGACCGCGGAAATGTCCTCGAACCGCTCGCGCCAGATGTTCCTGGTGATCAGCCTGGGCGGGATCTTCTCCTGCTCGAGAAGTTCCGGATGCACCCGCGTCACCAGACATTCCTCGTAATGGGAGCGATTGAAGATGCCGATGTGGCCGCGCGAGGGCAGCGCGATCATGCAGCGCCACATGAAATCATGTGCGAGTTCCTGCGATGATGGTTGCTTGAACGCGTGGACCTCGCAGCCCTGCGGGTTGACGCCGTCGAAGATACTCTTGATGGCGCTGTCCTTGCCCGCCGCGTCCATGCCCTGAAAGATCAGCAGCAGCGACCAGCTATCCTGCGCATAGAGCTTTTCCTGAAAATCGCTCAGCCGCTTCCGGTTGGCATCGAGAATTTTTTCAGCCCTGTCCTTGTCGAGACCGCCCTTCTCGTCGGTCTTGTAGGACTTGAGATGGAACGCGCCCGACCCGTCGAAGCGGAACGGCGCGACAAAGGGTTTTAGCTGATCGCCGAGAGATTGCGAAGGCTTCTTGCTCATGACTCACGCTCCTCGCAATAGCGACAAGTTTTCATTTTGCAAACTGCTGCTCGATAAACGCGGCGACGAAGCGCGGCATTGCCGCCGTCAGATCGGAAGCTTCGCGCACCAGATGAATTGCAACGAGTTCAGGCTGATGCTGCCGCGCGAGATTGGCCTCGATCCGCTCACGCAGCGCTTCGCCCGTGAGATCGACATTCAATATCCGGATCATCGCGATCGCCGCCCCCGAGACGACGCAGTCCCAGTGCGGGGCGGCCCGGTAGTCGGCGCCGGTCAGGCCGGTTTCCTCCAGCACTTCGCGGGCGACGCTGCCCGGCATATCGACGGTGCCATCGCTGAGATCGTCGAGATCGGGCGTTCCAGATGGAAAATAGATGCGTCCGGCATTGGCGGTATGGCGGCCCATTTCGCCCAATACGAACGCGCCGTCGGAGCAGCGCAGCGCGCCCATCCCGAAACCGTTGAACACGCCGCGGTCCGGAAAACCCCAGTCGCGCCAAGCCAGAAAACTTGCGAAATCGGCCTCGAAGTAATCGGCGCTGAAGCGGCCCGCCGTGAAGTCGGGGCTATTTCCCAGCAGGATGCGGCCGTTCCAGAGGTTTGGCTTCTCGCGTTGTTTGATCGCGAAATGCGCGTCGATGTCGGTGCGCCGCTGGTCGGCGAATGGCCACGGCCTCGGGCGGAGACTGAGGTCAAGCGCGGTGACGCGATGAATGACCGGAGGCGTCTCCGCCGTCATCGATGGACTTTACTTCGCATTTTACCTGGCATTCATCCCCGTCGTCTTCTTGACCCGGTCGACATATTTGTTGGTGTAGGTCTTGGTGACGTCGATATTGGCTTTCGCGACCTCAGGCGAGCCCTCGCTGAACACCGCGAGCACGGCGTCCGCGCCTTTGGGATCCATCTTGCCGGTCTCCGAATACATCGGGATCGTGTTTTTCAGCGCGGCGAGATAAAGCTCCTTGTTCTTGCCGACCGTCTCGGGGGGCATTTTCGCCATGATATCTTCAGGCGAATGCGAATGAATCCAGGCGAGCGTATTCACGATCGCGTTGGTGAGGGCCTGCACGTCGCTCTCGTGCGAATTGACCCACGCCGTGGTGGAATAGAGCGCGCCGCCCGGATATTCGCCGCCGAACACATCAAGCGTATCTTTCTGCGTGCGGGTATCGGAGAGGATACGCAGGTCTGGATGACTGCCCTGCAGGACCGTGACCGACGTGTCCAGCATCACGGCCGCGTCGATCTGGCCCTGCTCCATCGCCGCAACCGCGGTCGCGCCGAGCCCGACGCCGATCACGGACGCGCTCGCCGGATCGAGGCCGTTTTTCTTCAGGAGATATTTCAGGAAGAAATCGGTCGAGGAGCCCGGCGCGCTGACGCCAACCTTCTTGCCGGCGAGATCCTTGATCGACTTGATCTCGCCGTTGTGCGAGGGCGACACCACCAGAACCAGCCCCGGATAGCGGTCATAAACGACAAAAGCCTGCAGCTCCTGCTTCTTGGCGGCGAGATTGACGCAGTGGTCGAAATAACCGGAAACCACGTCGGCGCTGCCGCCGAGCACCGCCTTGAGCGCGTCCGAGCCGCCCTTCAGATCGACCAGTTCGACGGCAAGGCCAGCCTTGTCGAATTCGCCGAGCTGCTTGGCCAGCACGGTCGGCAGGTAACACAGGCAGGCACCGCCCCCGACCGCGATCGTGATCTTGCTTTGCGCGGCGGCGAGACCTGATGTCAGTACCAGCGCCAAAAGCGTTGCGGCCAGCCTGCCAAACATCGTCCTCATGGTATCCTCCGTGCCATTTTGTCGGTTAAGGCCACGATAGAGCAGCGCGCGGCTCTTGAGAAGGTGGCTATCATCAGACTCTAGTTGTGGCCTTCGAGCGCATCCGGCCGCCAGACCAGAAGGCGCCGCTCGACCGACGTCACCGCCATGTCGATCAGGATCACGAAGGCCGACAACACGAACATCCCGGCGAAGACGCCGGCGACGTCGAACACGCCCTCGGCCTGCTGGATCAGATAGCCGAGGCCTGCCGCCGATCCCAGATATTCGCCGACCACGGCGCCGACCACGGCAAAGCCCACGGAAGTATGCAGCGAGGAGAACATCCACGACAGCGCCGACGGCCAGTAGACGTGCCGCATCAGCTGCCGTTCGCTCATGCCGAGCATGCGGCCGTTGGCAAGCACCGTGGGGCTTACTTCCTTGACACCCTGATAGACGTTGAAAAAGACGATGAAGAACACCAACGTGACGCCGAGCGCGACCTTGGACCAGATGCCCAAGCCCAGCCACAGCGTGAAGATCGGCGCCAGCACGACGCGCGGCAGCGCGTTGACCATCTTCACATAGGGGTCGAAGATCGCGGCAACGAGAGGCTGGCGCGCGAACCAGAAGCCGACCATGACGCCGCCAAGCGAGCCGATCGCGAAAGCGAGGATCGACTCCCACAGCGTGATCAGCAAATGCTTCCAGATCACGCCTGAACGGAACCAGTCGAAGATCTGGCTGCCGACGTCCACCGGATTGGAGAAGAAGAACGGCGGCAGCAGCATCCGTCCGAACACCGGCACGGTCGCGAACAACTGCCACAGCCCCAGCACGACGACGGCGACCAGCAGTTGCAACGAAAGCAGCGCAATTCTCGACACGCCTAGATTTCTCCCCTGCCCCTGCGGCCACCCATTGTCAAACGCTACGGCTTCGAGAACGTCCCGATCAAACCGGTCGCGCCTTTGGCGTGGCCGTCCAGCGCCTTGATCAGCTCTTCACGGGTCAAGCCGGGCTGCAAGGCTGCCGGCTCAAGGTCGGTCGCGATCAGCGTGAAGGTGTAGTGATGCGGCGCGCCGGGCGGCGTGCAGGGTCCAAAATAGTTCGACAGCTTCATCGTGCTTTGGCCGCCGACATATTTGTCGCTCGGCTTTGAAACCTCACCCTCGGCAAAACCAGTGACCGAAGCCGGAATGCCGTAGGCCACCCAGTGGCTGACGCCCGCGGGCGGCCGGCCTTCCGGATCGAACATCAGGAGCGCAAAACTCCTGGTGCCCTCCGGCGGATTGGCCCAGGAGAACGCCGGCGACACGTTCTCGCCGACGCAGTTTGGATTGGACTTGTTGTTGCCGGCGAATTTTGCCGGCAGCCGTTCGCCGTCCTTGAAGCTCGCCGAAGAAAGCGTGAATGCGCCTTGCGCAAGCGCATCGTGGGCGCCGCACAGCGTGGCCAGCGCAGCGGTAACAGCCAGGATTGAACGACGTAAAAGCATGACATCTCCCTTTTTATCTCTGTTATATCTCTGGTCCGGGTGCAACTTTCGCCGCATCGAGATCAAGCTAACTCACCCGGTTCCCGATTGCGCGTAGCCCTTCAACACTTCAGCCTTCAGAACACTCCATATCTCCCGATGCAGCGCGTGAAAATCCTTTTCCATCCGAACTTCCGAAATGTCGCGCGGGCGCGGAAGCCCGACCCGCCAGTCGCCGATGATGCGCGCGCCGGGCCCTGCCGACATGATCACGACGCGATCGGCCAGCGCGATCGCCTCCTCGAGGTCGTGGGTGACGAACAGCACCGCCTTGCGGTCGGCGTTCCACAATTCCAGCAGCAGATTGCCCATGATCTGTCGCGTCTGGGCATCGAGCGGGCCGAACGGCTCGTCCATCAGGAGGATTTTTGGATCGCGGATCAACACCTGCGCGAGGCCAACGCGCTTGCGCTGGCCGCCCGAGAGCATGTGCGGATAGCGATTGCCGAACGCTCCGAGCCCCACCGCGGCGAGCCAGCCCTGCGCGCGTTCCAGCGCATGCGCGCGCGGCGCGCCCCCGATCTCAAGCCCAATGGCGACGTTGTCGATCGCGGTCTTCCACGGAAACAGCGCATCGGCCTGAAACAGATAGCCGGCATCCCGGTTGAGGCCAGCCAGCGGAGCGTCGAAGATTGCTACCGTTCCCGAGGCCAGCCTGAGCAGGCCGGCGGCGACGTTGAGCAGCGTCGATTTTCCGCATCCGGTGGGCCCGACGATGGCGACGAACTCGCCATGTTCGATCCTGAGCCGGGCCTTTTCGACCGCGGTGTAGACGCGGCTGTCGGCGAGGCGAAACGCCACCGTCGCGTCATCAAGCGCGACCGCCGTCGATCCTGCACCCGCCTCCACGCGCTTCCCCAATCGACCCTGTTGTGGCGAGTGGATTACCGCCATCGCCGGGACAATTCAACCGATCGCGGCAATAGGCAAGCACCCCCTTGGCTTGGTTGCTTCGTTACGGTGTGATAGTCCCAAGAAATGACCGCCGCCCAGCCACTGATCGCGTTCGCGCACGTCGGCAAAAGCTTTGACGGCGGCCGGGGCACGGAGCGGGTCAGGGCCGTGGACGACGTCTCGCTCGACGTCGCCGGGGGCGAATTCCTCGCCATCGTCGGCGGCTCCGGCTCCGGCAAGACCACGCTGCTGCGGCTGGCAAACCGGCTGATCGAAGCCGACACCGGCAGCATCACAATAGAAGGCGAGGACGTGTGCGCGGTCGATCCCGTCGCGCTGCGGCGCCGCATCGGCTATGTGTTCCAGAGCGGCGGACTGTTTCCGCATATGAGCGTGGCCGGCAATATCGGGATCACGCCAAAACTGCTGGGCGCGCCTGCGGCGGAGATTTCCGCGCGCGTGGACGAGTTGCTCGATCTGGTGCGGCTCGATCGCGAACTGTATCGCGACCGCTTTCCCCATGAGCTGTCAGGCGGGCAGCGCCAGCGGGTCGGCGTCGCCCGAGCGCTCGCGGCACGGCCGCGGATCGTGCTGATGGACGAGCCGTTCGGCGCGCTCGATCCCCTCACCCGCGATGCGCTGGGCGACGACTACCGCGCCTTGCACAGGAAGCTCGGCCTGACCACGGTCATGATCACCCACGACATGACCGAGGCCATCCTGCTGGCCGACCGCGTCGCGGTAATGCGCTCGGGGCGGCTGCTGGCGCAGGGCACGCCGGCTGAGCTTTCGGGCGCCGGCGACCCTTACGTCGGTGAACTCCTGCGCACGCCGCGACGGCAGGCCGAGCGGCTGAATGTGTTGCTGCCGCGGGACGGCGCGGCATGAACTTTTTGTCCGATCCGCGCTGGAGCGAGGCACTGGCGCACCTGCCGGACTATCTCGGCAACCATGTGCGCGTCAGCGTCGCGGCGCTGGCGCTCGGACTTCTGGTCAGCCTGCCCCTCGCGATCGCGGTACGCAATCGTCGAGTACCGCGTGGCGTGCTGCTCGGGTTCGCCAGTATTGTGCAGACGGTGCCAGGCCTGGCGCTATTGGCGCTGTTTTATCCGCTGCTACTGGCGCTCGCATCATTGTCTTTGGCCTGGTTCGGATTTGGCTTTTCCGCATTCGGCTTCCTGCCGGCGGTGCTGGCACTGGCGCTCTATTCGATGCTGCCGGTACTACGCAACACCATCACCGGCCTGAACGGCGTCGATGCCGCGGTGCTGGAGGCCGCGCAAGGCGTCGGCATGACGCCGCGCCAGTCATTGTTCACGGTGGAGCTGCCACTGGCGCTGCCGGTGATGATGGCGGGCATCCGCACCGCCGCGGTCTGGGTGATCGGCACCGCCACGCTATCCACGCCGATCGGCCAGACCAGCCTCGGCAACTACATCTTTGCAGGTCTGCAGACCCAGAACTGGGTGTTCGTGCTGTTCGGCTGCCTCGCCGCCGCCGTGCTGGCACTCGCGGTCGATCAGTTGCTGGCCTTGCTCGAGAAAGGCATTCGCCATCGCAGCCGCGTGCGGGCGGCGCTCGGCGGCATCGGCATAGCGGCACTGGCCGCGGCGACCGTGATCCCATCGACGGCGCGCTCGCCTTCGGCCTATATCGTCGGCGCCAAGACCTTTGCCGAACAATACGTGTTGTCGGCCCTGATCGCGCAGCGGCTACGGGCTGACGGGCTGTCGGCCACGACGCGCGAAGGCCTCGGCTCCAACGTGATCTTCGACGCGCTGGTCTCTGACGATATCGACGTCTATGTCGACTATTCCGGCACGCTGTGGGCCAACCAGTTTCACCGCACCGAGATAAAACCGCGCGAGGAACTGCTCCGCGACTTGAAGACGGTCCTGGCGCAGCAGAACGTCACGCTGCTGGGCGAGCTCGGATTTGAAAACGCTTATGCGCTGGTGATGCCGCGCAAGCGCGCGGAAGCGCTCGGCATTTGGTCCATCGCCGATCTCGCGTCGCATGCGCCTGCGATGTCGATCGCCGGCGACTACGAATTCTTTTCGCGGCCGGAATGGGCCGGGCTGCGACAGGCCTACAGGCTGTCATTTCGCGCGCAGCGGCAGATGCAGCCGGACTTCATGTATGCCGCGGTCGCCTCGGGAGAGGTCGATGTGATCGCGGGCTATACCAGCGACGGGCTGATCGCGAAATACGACCTGGTGGTGCTGGATGATCCCAGGCACGCGATCCCGCCCTATGATGCGATCGTGTTGCTGGCGCCGAAGCGGGCCGGCGATCAGGCGTTGCGCGGCGCGCTGGCTCCGCTGCTCGGCAAAATTGACATAACTGCGATGCGCGAGGCCAATTTGCGTGCGGCCGGCGGCGACGGCGCCTCGTCGCCCGACGCGGTGGCGCGCTGGCTGTGGGAGAAGATCGCCCAACATTAGGGCATGACTGCCGGGCACTTGGCCCGCAGTGCCGCATGCTATAAATCCGGCCGGTCTGAGAGTACTTCAACCGGGTTTCAAGGAAGCAAAATTGTCCATGACATTTGTCGATCGCGCTGCTCGGCGCATTTTCCTCGCGATGTCGGTGGCCGGACTAGCCATATCGGCGCTCGCGGCTTCACACCGGCAAGCCGATGCGGCCAGCTATCCGGATCGGGCCGTGCGCATCGTTGTGCCATTCGCGGCCGGCGGCGTCGCCGATATCACCGCGCGCATTGTCGCCGAAAAGCTAGGCGACAAATTTGGCCAGCGCTTTTACGTCGAGAACCAGCCGGGCGCCGGCGGCATCGCCGCGGCGCGAACGGTGATCGCATCTGCGCCCGACGGCCACACGCTGGCGTTGCTGTCCAACGGCACCGCGGTCAGTGTCTCCCTGTTCAAGAAGCTGCCATTCGACCCCTTGAAGGATTTCGAGCCGATTTCGAGCCTCGGATTTTTCGATTTCATCTTCGCTACCGGCGCCAATTCGCAATTCAAGACGCTCGGAGATTTTGTTGCCGCCGCCAGGGCAAAACCCGGCGCGCTGAATGTCGGGACCATCAATGTCGGCAGTACGCAAAATCTCTCGGCCGAGTTGTTCAAGACCGCAGGCAACATCGATTTCACCATCGTCCCCTTTCGGGGAACCCCCGAGGTCGCGGTATCGCTGCTGCAGGGCGACATTGCTGTCATGATCGACAGCTACGCCTCGATGAAGGGAAATCTCGCCGACAAGAAATTCCGGGCGCTGGCGTCGTCGGGTCCGGTGCGCTCGGAAAGCGCGCCGGATATCGCCACCGTGCAGGAAAGCGGCGTTGCCAATTATGACGTGGTTTCCTGGAACGCCCTGTTTGCCCCCGCAGGCAGGCCGCCGGAGATCGTCAAGGCGCTCAATGACGCGTTGCGGGGTATACTGGCCGACGCCGACGTCAAAAAGCGGCTTCTCGAACTCGGCATCGAGGCCAAAGCGAGTACGCCGCAGGAAATTTCCGCCCGGCTCAAATCCGATATCGACAAATGGCATGGCGTGATCGAGAAGGCTGGAATTCAGAAGCAGTAATGGCGTCCCCCGCGCAAGGCCACGGTTTCTATTCTGGAGATGTTTCTGATGACAGCGATCTCGTCCCACCCGAAACAATGGAAGGTCGGCCTCGTCGGCTACGGCGAAGTGGGCCGCATCCTTGCCGAAGACCTGCGCAAGCAGGACGTGAAGGTTACCGCCTACGACATCAAACTGCGCAGCGATCAGGCTGTCGGCGCGCTGCGCGATCACGCATCAGTGCACGGGGTCGCACTCACGGCATCCCATGCCGATCTCGCCGCACAAGCCGATTTTATCATCTCCGCCGTGACGGCGAGCCAGGCCGTACCGGTCGCGCAGGCATGCGCGCCAGCCGTTAAACCGGGCGCCTGGTTCCTCGACTTCAATTCGGCTTCCCCCGGCGCCAAGCAGCGCGCCGCGGCGCTGATCGACGGCGGCGGCGGCCGCTATGTCGAGGGCGCGGTAATGACGTCGATCCCGCCGAAGCGGATCAAGGTGCCACTATTGCTTGGCGGCGGCGGCGCCGAGGCGCTCGCGCCGCTGCTGGTGGAATTGGGTTTTGATGCCAAGGTAGCGAGCAACGAATTGGGTGTGGCTTCAGCGGTCAAGATGTGCCGCAGCATCATGATAAAAGGCATGGAGGCGATGGTGATCGAGGCTTACACCACTGCGCGCGCCTATGGTGTCGAGGACGCCGTGCTGGCGTCGCTGGCGGAAACGTTTCCCGGCATCAATTGGGAAAAACGGGGCGCCTACTTCTTCCAGCGCGTCATCGAGCACGGCCGACGCCGCAGCGAAGAGGTCCGTGAGGTAGGGGAAACCGTGCGCGAGATCGGGCTGACGCCGTGGTCGGCGCAGGGAACGGCCGAACGCCAGGCCTGGGTGGCCGACCTCGCCGACGAAGGCCTGTTCGGTCCTAAAGGCACGCCGGCGTTTGCCCGCAGCCCCGACTGGCGCATCGAGGCCGACCGCATCCTCGCCGCGAGCAA
>JAQGKJ010000262.1 GCA_028290165.1 Bradyrhizobium sp.
TAATAGGCCGACTGCGGATTCATCTGCGCCGGCGAGATGTTGTAGAAGCCTTCGGGCGCCTGGCGGTCGCCTTCGCGGACCTTGGGTCCGAGGTCCCCCGACCAGCGGCAGATCGGATAGGTCTTCAAGAGCGCGAAGTGCCCCGAGCGATCCTGCTTCCAGACCTCGAGCTCGGCTTCCTGCTTGAACAGCCGGACCAGGATCGGCGACTGCAGATCCATGTCCTTTTCCACCATCGCGGCGAGCAGTTTTGGCGGGACCGGCTGGTTGGCCTTGGCATTGGTCGCTAGCGAAATTTCGTCGCTGTTGCAGCCGGCCAGCAGCACACCGGCCGCAAGCGCGGCTGATGTGACGAGCGCACGAACCAGCGAGCGATCAATCAATGCAAAGCTCCACACCCACCGGGCAATTCCGCACCCCAAACATAGCGTCCATGCCCTGAAGCCATTGGCTAAAATACTATCCTTTGGGCAGCGCGGTCGCAAGCCGATGGCGGCGTTGCGCCAGGTTCCACCTCAGCCATGGTCAACAGACGTTAAATATCGGTGTCTAGGCCTAATTGGGGCCAAAACGGCGGATTTTTGAAAAAGTCGGGGTCAAGGCCGACGCGGCCGCTGCAGTGGCCATTTTCCCGCAAAATGCGGGATTCAGCCCAGTCTGCGGCCGATATCGAGGAATTTCTGCCGCCGCTGCTTGCGGATCGCGTCGGGATCGAGATTGCGCAGGTCGTTGAAGGCCTGCTCGATGGCTTCTCCGGTGGTTGCGATCATGGCCTGGGGATCGCGATGCGCGCCCCCGGCCGGCTCCTTCAGGATCGAATCAATCACCCCGAAGCGCAGCATGTCCTGCGCCGTGATTTTCATGGAGGTTGCGGCTTCCTGGGCCTTGGTGCCGTCGCGCCAGAGGATCGAGGACGCCGCCTCCGGCGAGATCACGCTGTAGATGGCGTGCTCGAACATCAGCACGCGGTTCGCGGTGGTGATCGCGATGGCGCCGCCCGACATCCCCTCACCGGTGATGATCGCGACATTGGGCACCCCGAGCGACAGGCAGGCGTCGGTCGAGCGCGCGATCGCTTCCGCCTGTCCGCGTTCTTCTGCGCCGATGCCGGGATAGGCGCCCGCGGAATCGACGATCGACAGCACGGGGATGCCGAATCGATCGGCCATCTCCATCAGGCGAACCGCCTTGCGATAGCCTTCCGGGCGCGCCATGCCGAAATTATGCTTGATGCGGGATTCGGTGGTGGCGCCCTTCTCCTGGCCGATCACGCAGATGCTCTCGCCGCGGAAACGGCCGAACCCGCCCATCAGCGCCTCGTCATCGCCGAACTTGCGGTCGCCCGCGAGCGGCGTGAATTCCGGGATCAGCGCGTTGATGAAATCGGTGAAATGCGGCCGCTGCGGATGGCGCGCGACCAGCGTCTTCTGCCACGGCGTCAGATTGGCGTAGAGATCGTTCAGCGCCTGCGACGCCTTATCCTCGATCCGCGCGACCTCATCGCCGATATCGCTGCCGCTTGCCGCCAGCGCGCGCAATTCGTCGACCTTGGCTTCGAGTTCGGCGACGGGCTTTTCGAAATCGAGGTAAGAGCGCATGTGATCCGGCGTCAAATCAATATACGTAAGAACGCGCTTTCAGGCGAAGCGGATTCCCCTTCGCGCAAAGAAAGCACGCCTTTTCAATTGTTTAGCGCACATTCCGACCGTTTATCCGATTACGCGCTAGCGAGCTTGCGGGCGGGAGTTGGCTCTTTCGGGGGAGACGGCGCCGAAGTCAAGGCGGGTTGGCCCATTAACGCCCATTAACCAGGTCGTCCCCTCGTTGGCAGGAACGACAACTACTTCTCCGCCAGCGGATGCAGGTCGCGCACCAGGCTTTTGAGGCGCTCCTCGACCACATGGGTGTAGATCTGTGTGGTCGAAATGTCGGTGTGTCCAAGCAGCGTCTGCACGATGCGCAAGTCGGCGCCGTTGTGTAAAAGGTGGCTCGCAAAGGCATGGCGCAGCACATGCGGAGAGACCAGCCGCGGCGCCAGCCCGGCCGATGCCGCCAGCTCCTTCAGGTCGCGCGCAAAATGCTGCCGCGTCAGATGCCCGCTTTCGCCGAACGAGGGAAACAGCCATTTCGAGCTCGCGGCGTTTTTCTTCTTGTCCGTCTTGAGCGCCTCGATCGCGGCGAGGTAATCGGCCATCGCCTGCCGCGAGGCCTCGTTCAGCGGCACCAGCCGCTCCTTGTTGCCCTTGCCGCGCACCACGATCATGCGGGCATCGCGCCGCGAGGCCGAAAGCGGCAGCGCCACCAGTTCCGACACCCGCAACCCGGTGGCGTAGAGCACTTCCAAGAGGCAATAGAGCCGCATCGCGCGAAGCCGCTGCGGCGCGGAGACTTCCGGCGCTTCGCCGAGCGCTTTCGCGCGCACCAGCAGGCGATCCACATCCGCGATCGACAGCACTTTCGGCAGGCCGCGGCCGCGCTTCGGCCCGGACAGGATCGCGGCCGGATCGTCGCTGCGGATCCGCTCGTTCAACAGGAAGCGAAACAGATGCCGCATCGCCGACAGCCGGCGCGCCGCGCTGGACGACTTGAAGCCGCGCGCGTCGAGATCGGCGAGGTAGTCCCGCAAGCTTTGGGTTTCGGCACCGGCAAAGCCCCGGCCGGACTTGGCCAGAAATTCCGAAAAATCGGTGAGGTCGCGCCGATAGGCGTCGAGCGTGTTGGGACCGGCGCCCTGTTCCGCCGCGAGCATGTCGAGGAACAGGTTGATGAGTTTGGCGTCTGAGGGTTTCGAGCGCATCCGCCGACCCTAGCCCCTATTTCTTGAGGAACTTGTCTGGCGGAATGGTCACGATCATTTCCCGCGGTTTCGGGTTCACGAAATTCGCCAGCGCGAAGATCACGCCATAGACGATCCCGCCGATCACCGCGACGACCGTCAGAAAGCGGAACAGGCTGGGCATGTCAGGGCCTCAGGCGGCGAATTAACCATTGAAATCATCGGGGATAGCCTGATTTGACTACCAACATGTTCGCCCTTCCGTTGCAAGAGTCTCTGGCAACGGTATCGGCGGGGGTAGTATAGG
>JAQGKJ010000593.1 GCA_028290165.1 Bradyrhizobium sp.
CGGCCATCGGTGCTGCTGCTCGACGAGCCGCTGTCCAATCTGGACGCGACCTTGCGCGAGGAGATGCGCTTTGAAATTCGGCGGCTGCACGACGAATTTCACGTCACCACCGTCTACGTGACGCACGATCAGGCCGAAGCGATGGTGACCTCCGATCGGATTGCCGTCATGAATCATGGCCGCATCGAGCAGGTCGATCAACCCCGCGCGCTCTACAACAAGCCGAAGACGCGTTTTGTGGCTGGCTTCATCGGGCGCACCAATTTCATCGAGGGCTTAAGCGATGGGCGGCAGATTTCGTTCGACGGCTTTGCGCTGCCGCGCGACGGATTTGAGCGCGATGTGCCGTCGGGGGGAAAGGCGGTGTTTTCGGTCCGGCCGCACAGCATGCGCCTTTCCGGGGCGCCGTCGGCCGCGCGCAATGGCTGCCCCTCGGTCGGAGTCGTGGTCGTCGAGCGGGCATTTCTCGGCGAGCACTGGGATTACGTGGTGCGGCCGCGCGAGAGCGCGCTGACGCTTCGGGTCACGACCTCGCCGATGGACGATTTTGCGGTCGGAGCCACCGCCTGGCTGGAATTCGAGCCGCGTCAAATGGCGCTGATCACATGAGTCCGCTCAATCCCTCATAAAAGAAACTGGAGCAACCCAATGTCCTTCACCCCGGCCTCGAAGGCACTCGCCCGTTTCAAGGTGCTCGACCTGACGCGGGTGCGGGCGGGACCGACGGCCGCGCGGCAACTCGCCGACTGGGGTGCGGACGTCGTCAAGATCGAACTGCCAAAGGGTCTCGACGAGAGCGATATGGGCGGTCCACGGCACGGGCCGGATTTCCAGAACCTGCATCGCAACAAGCGCAGCCTCACGCTCAACTTGAAAGAGCCCGACGGCGTCGCAATCTTCAAGAAGATGGTCGAGACCGCCGATGTGGTGATCGAGAATTACCGGCCGGATGTGAAATTCCGGCTCGGGATCGATTACGAGACGGTTCGCGCGATCAACAAGCGCATCGTCTATGGTTCCATTTCCGGATTCGGCGAGGACGGCCCCTATCGCGAGCGTCCGGGTTTTGACCAGATTGCGCAAGGCATGGGCGGCCTGATGTCGATCACCGGCCTGCCGGGTCAAGGCCCGGTGCGCGTCGGTATTCCAGTCGCCGATCTCGGCGCCGGGATTTTCTGCGCCATGGGAATCCTGGTCGCCTTGCTGGAGCGCGAGGTTTCCGGCGAAGGCCAGTGGGTGCAGTCGTCGCTGCTCGGCGCGCAAATCTCGCTGTTGGATTTCCAGGCGGCACGCTGGCTGATCGCCAAGGACGTTCCCGGCCAGGCCGGCAACGACCATCCGACCAGCATTCCGACCGGGGTGTTCCCGACGAGCGATGGCCACATCAACATTGCCGCTGCCGGCAAGCACATCTTCACGCGATTTTGCCAAACCCTCGGTCTGGCTCATTTGCTTGAGGATCCGCGTTTTGCCGAGGACGCCTCCCGCTCCAAAAACCGGCTCGCCATCAATCAGATTATCTCCGAGGTCACAAGGCACCAGTCGAGCAGCGATCTGATTGCGATGCTGAACAAGGCAGGCGTGCCGTGCGGGCCGATCAATCGGATGGACGACGTGTTTGCCGACCCGCAAGTCCGGCATCTCGGCATGGCCGCCGCCGTGCAGCATGGAATGCTTGGCCAGATCGAGGTGGTCAATCAACCCGTCAAGCTCAGCCGGACACCGAGCGGGATTGCGCATCCGACGCCTGAGAAGGGCGAACATACCGAGGAGGTTCTGAAAGAGTATGGCTATGACGACAAGGCGATTGCGGGGTTTCGGGCGCGCAAGATCGTTTGAGCCGGCCGTTTTCAGCACGAGGTATCAGGCTGAATGATCTTACGAGGCCTCAACCCGCCGGCAATCGGCGTCGGTCACGTGCATTGGAAAATGATTCCGTCCGAGCCATTACGCCCGCCGACGGCATGCGACGGCATTCCGTATCGAGGGAGGCAATTTCATCCAGCGCCTTGTGGTGCCACCTCTCCGCTTCGGCGAGCATTCGCCAGCTCTCAAGCGGATGATGCACGGCGGCCTGACGGCAAAGGGATTCCATCGCGCGATAGCGAACCAGGTCGTTCATTTCCTCGCCTCCAACCTGCGCGCCCCCCAACCTGCCTGCCCAGTGATTTAAGACCGATTTCAAGACAGTGTCATTACGATTCTGAGAGGAGCCTGCTGGCGGACTCGGGAACCTGCCGAAGCCTGCGCGCTCACACTTTGGCGGCATCGCCCGATTATGCGCGGGAACCTTGGCCTCATGCGGGGGTTATGCATTATCCGATTAAGCCGCACGGAGAAGCGGCTCGCGGAGGGAGGGGGCACGCGAGGGTGCCATGTCAAGCTTCAAAATCTTTGCCGTCTTTGCTCTGACCACCGTACTGATCGGCGCTGCTTACGCCGCTCCCGGAAGAGGCGGCGGCGGTGGCTTCCGCGGCGGCGGCGGCGGCGGGGTACCGCACGCTATGGGCGGCGGCGGTGCACATTTTGGCGGTGTGCCACATGCCATGGGCGGCGGTGCCCACTTCGGCGGCGGTGGTCATTTCGGCGGCGGTGCCCGCCTTGGCGGTGGTGGCGGCGGGATGCATTTTGGCGGCGCGCGGATGGGCGGCGCACGGATGGGCGGCGCACCCCACTTCGCCGGCAGGCCGACCGTGTCGCACTTTGCCGGCCGGCCAGGTTTGGCAGCGAGGCCAGGTTTGCGCGGACAAGGCTCCTTTGCGGCTCGCGGCAATCCGAGCCAGGCCGCCGGCCGCGCACCAGCATTGAGGTCGAATCGAGCCGCCACGTTGGGCGAAAATCGCAATGCGGCCCGCAATGCAGCTCTCGGCCAGAGTCGCAGCGCCGCGGCAAGGTCGAGCGCCGTGCGCAACGCATTGAATTCCCGGTCGGTCACGACCGCCCTGCACAACAGAGCGGCGCTGCGCAATCCCAATGCGCGCGCTCAACTCGTTGCCAGTGCCGCAACCGCCGGATGGCGTGACGGCCACCGCGACCGAGACGGATGGTGGCGACACCGCCACGGCGGCTACGGTTGGGTCGGACCGTTGTTTTGGCCGTTGGCCTACTACGACATCTCCGACTATGCGCTGTGGGGCTATGGCTACGATCCCCTGTTTTGGGATTATGGATACAACGACATCTATGCCGGCATGTTCGCGCCGTACGGGTATGATGACCTCGTAGGCTATTTGCCCGCAGGCGGGTCCGGACCCATCGCCGCCGGTTCTCAGGAGACGGTCGGACGGGCGCCCAGCAACCGCGCTGCGACGCCCGACCGTGCCGGAACGCCCAACCAGATCATGCAATTGTGCGGTGACGACAGCCGGGACATCGCCGGCCTGCCGATCGAAAAAATCCAGCAGGCCCTGCAGCTAAACGACGCCCAACGCGCCGCGCTGGATGATTTGGCTAACGCCTCTGTGAAGGCGGCGCAGGACATCAAGGCCGCATGCCCGACCAACGTGTCCTTGACAGCGCCGGGCCGCCTCGCGGCCATGCAAGCGCGCATCGAGGCGATGATATCGGCGGTCAACACGGTTCAGCCGGCATTGCAGAAATTCTATGACCTGCTAAGCGATGAACAGAGAGCGCAGCTGAACGGGCTCGCGCAGGACCAGCGCAACCGCGAGACCGCGCGCAATAACAATGGCTCGCTCGCGCAAAGCTGCCAAACTGCCCAATCGAGCGTGCCAGAATGGCCGACGGCTGAGATCGAAGCGAGACTGCAGCTGAACGAAACGCAACGTGCCAGTCTTGCGGCGCTAAAGGATGCCAGTGCAAAGGCGGCCGAGATGCTCAAGAGCTCCTGCCCGACCACGGAGCCGATCACGCCGCCGGCGCGGCTTGAAGCGATCGCCAATCGGCTCGAAACCATGCTGCAGGCGGTCAAGACCGTGCGCGCCGCGCTGGACGACTTCTATGGAAGGCTGAGTGACGAACAAAAGGCGCAATTCGAGGCGATTGGACCAGCCCGCGCCGGACCATCCGGTCAGCCGGCTGCTTCCGACCAGCCGACCCAGCCGGCGACGACGCGAACGCATGTTCGTCTCCGCCACCATGTCGGCATCCCCGGATTCATCCGCCATTTCATGTCGATGGCGCGATGGTGAACTGAAGGAGGCGGCGCGCCCCGGCGCCGCTCACCTCTCGACTAATCTCAAATCCTGTCAGGCCCCACTCATATGAATGCACTAGAAATCCGCACGATCGCCAAAGTCTCCAAACGCCTCGTTCCGTTCCTCATCATCTGTTACTTCGTCGCCTATCTCGACCGCGTCAATGTCGGCTTTGCCGCGCTGACGATGAACCAGGATCTTGGCCTGTCGCAGACCGCGTTCGGCTTCGGCGCCGGCATTTTCTTCATCGCCTATTTCATCTTCGAGGTGCCGTCCAACCTGCTGCTCGAACGGTTCGGCGCGCG
>JAQGKJ010000295.1 GCA_028290165.1 Bradyrhizobium sp.
TTGGCGAAGGCCCATTTGAAGAACTTGACGGCTTCGGCGGAGGCGGCCTTGTCGGCCGGTTCCTTGTGCATCAGGATGAAGGTCGATGCGGTGACCGGCCACGACTTCTCGCCCGGCTGATCGGTGAGGATCACGTAATAGCCGGGGGCCTTGGCCCAGTCGGCGTTCGACGCGGCGGCCTGGAATGCTTCCACAGTGGGCTGCACGGTCTTGCCGGCCTTGTTGACCATCGCGGTATAGGTCAGCTTGTTCTGCTTGGCATAGGCATACTCGACATAGCCGATCGAGTTCTTGGTCTGGCCGATATTGCCGGAGACGCCTTCGTTGCCTTTGGCGCCGACACCCGCCGGCCATTCAACGGCCGTGCCGGAGCCGACTTTGGTCTTCCATTCCGGGCTGACCTTCGAGAGATAGTCGGTGAAATTGAACGTCGTGCCCGATCCGTCGGAGCGGCGCACCACGGTGATGGCCTCGCTCGGAAGAGTGACCTTCGGATTGAGCTTCTTGATCGCCGGGTCGTCCCATTTGGTGATCTTGCCGAGATAGATGTTGGCCAGCGTGTCGCCGTCGAACACCAGTTCACCGGGCTTGACGCCCTCAAGATTGACCACGGGAACGATCGCGCCCATCACCATCGGCCACTGCACCAAGCCGTCTTTTTCGAGCTGCTCGACCTTCAGCGGCATGTCGGTGGCGCCGAACGTCACGGTCTTGGCTTCGATCTGCTTGATGCCGCCACCGGAACCGATCGACTGATAGTTCAGACCATTGCCGGTCTCTTTCTTGTAGGCGTCGGCCCACTTCGAATAGATCGGGAATGGGAACGTCGCGCCCGCGCCGGTGATGTCGGCAGCAAACGCCGACGTCGATGCGGCCACCAGGCCGGCAGCGACGATAGCTTTCATGAAATTCATTGATCGCCTCCATCTCGTGGGCGAAGCGCCGAATGCACCCGATTGCGCCCACACCGCCCGTTTAAGGCGCGGTCAATGTGCTTTTACGAAGGTTTGATGACAGCTGGATGACGCCATCAAGCGATTGAAATCGCTGGATTTTAGGCCGACGCCGGGGTTTTCGGCTGGGGAAAACAGGCGGTAAAAGTCGCGCCCTGTTTGGGCACGCTTTCGATCAAAAGCCGGCCGCGATGGCGGTTAAGAATATGTTTAACCAGCGATAATCCGAGCCCGGTTCCACCCTGGGCGCGGCTGTCGCCGACGTCGACCCGGTAGAAGCGTTCGGTGAGCCGCGGCAGATGTTCCGGCGCGATGCCGGGGCCGAAATCGCGCACCATGACGCGAACCTCGGGCGCGCCTTCGCCTGAAAACGCCAAGATGAGGGAGACCATGACCTTGCCGCCGGAGGCGCCATATTTCAGCGCGTTCTCGATCAAATTCTCGAACAGCCGCAACAGCTCCTCGCGATCGCCCGCGATCAGCACCGGCCCGTCCGGCAGATCGATCTCGACCGCGACCTGCCGCTCGCGCGCCAAGGGCTCCAGCCCGTCGGCGACCTGGCGGATGATCGGTACCAGATCGACAAGCGTATCGGGACGGACATGGGCTGATAGTTCGACCCGCGACAGCGACAACAGATCGTCGATCAGCCGGGCCATCCGCGTTGCCTGGGTGTGCATGATGCCGAGAAAGCGCTCGCGCGCCCGCGCATCGTCCTTGGCCGGCCCCTGCAGCGTATCGATGAAGCCCGACAGCGCGGCCAACGGCGTGCGCAATTCATGACTGGCATTGGCGACGAAGTCGGCGCGCATTTCCTCGACCCGGCGCAGCGGCGTCTGGTCGTGGAACGTCATCAGCATGCAGCGGTCGGTGCCGCCGAACAGGGTCGGCACCGGCACCGGCGTGATGATCAATTCCATCCAGCGATCGACCGGCACGTGATCGAGATAGGTGGCGCGCCGGCTTTCGGTGGTGGCGATGGCTTCGCGGAGCGCGGTGATGATCTCGGGCGAGCGCAGCGCGAACTGGGCGAGTTCGTTCTTGCGCAGCGCCGGCGCGAGCTGGGCTGCGGCGGCATTGAGGTGAATGACGCGGCCGGCGCGGTCGAGCAGCACCGCCGGATCCGGCATGCCAGCCACGACCGCGCTGACGGCTGCGGCTTCGACCGGGTTGACCCCGCGGACGTCTTCCCGCGAGGTGACCGTGTTGTGCAATCGCCACGGCACCAGCGCTGCGGCCGCGATGCAGACAAAAACCGCGGCGGCGACGACCGGCGACAGTTTGCCGAACGTGACAAGCACGGCGAGCGCCAGACCGGCGGCGAGCAGGATAATCGCCGCATGCCGCAACCGGTCCGGCCACAGCGAGTAGAAGGCAGAAGAAGAAGCGTCTATCGCCATCGGGCCGGCTCTCTCCCCGTTTGGGTCCTCAATCGTCAGGTGCCGGTATCCCCGCGCTCTCTTACATAGGCTGCTTCGCGCGCCGGCCCGGCGTCAAGCCCCGGCGTCGCCTGACGCAGGCGCTTCATTCGCGCGCCTATTATGACCTCCCGAAACGTCAGCAAGATTACAGATATGACAAATGGGGCAAGATAGTACAGGACGCGGAACAGCAGCATCCCGGCGAGCAGGTCTTCCCGGTCCATCTGCCACAGGCCGACCAGCATGGCGGCGTCGAACACGCCAAGCCCGCCGGGGGAATGGCTGGCAAAGCCCAACAGCGTGG
>JAQGKJ010000303.1 GCA_028290165.1 Bradyrhizobium sp.
AACGCATAGCTCCGAGGTCGCCTTTGGGTCAGTATCGGAAGTGGCCCGGTAAGAGCCGCATGTCCGCCCGACCCTCGAGGGCAGACATCGTTTCGGCAAGCAGCTGGTGCGGGTCGGGCCGGACAAGGCGTGAGGCGCGATCAGTGATCGCGTGAATCGCGTTCCGGACTTTGCAGCGTGACGCCGCCGTCGACCACCATCACCTGTCCGGTGATGTAGCGGGCGTGGTCGCTGAGCAGGAATTACACCGACTGGCCGACATCCCAGCCGGTGCCTTCGGTCTTTAGCAACGAAGCCTTGGTGCGTTGGGCGCGCGCGGCTTCGCTCATGCCGTTGCCGGGGGTATAGACCATGGGCGTATACATCGGCCCCGGGCATATGCAGTTGACCCGGATATTGTCGCGGCCGTGATCGACGGCCATCGCCTGGGTCAATCCGATCACCGCGGCCTTGGAGGTCGTGTAAGTGGTGAGCCCGCGCGGCCGCAGTGCCGAGATCGACGAGATGTTGACGATCGCGCCACCCTTTGCCGTCTTGATCATGGCGGGAATGGCGTATTTCGAGAGCAGAAACATGCTCTCGACGTTGATCTGCATCACACGCCGATATTGCTCGGGCTTCTCGTCGACGACACTGCCGCGGCTGCCGATGCCGACATTGTTGTCGAGGAAGTCGAGCCGGCCCCAGCGGTCGACGGCGGACTCGACCAGCCGTTTGCATTCGGCTTCGCTGGTGACATCGCAGGCCTGTGCTGCCGCGCTGCCCCCTTCGGCCTCGATCATTTCGACCGTACGTTCGGCAAGCCCGAGATCGAGATCTGCCACCACCACCTTGGTGCCGGCGCGCGCCAGCAAGATCGCCGCTGCCCGGCCGTTGCCGATGCCGTCGCCCGCAGCACCCCCGCCGCTCACGATTGCGACCCTGCCGGTCAGGCCGGCGTCATCCTCCGGACCCTTCATGCCGTTCCTCCCTTTGACCAGCCAGCGTCCTTGATCATGGTGTCTGGCACGAACCTGAGAGCGCCGCCACCCGATTCGATGGGAGTCGTCCACGCAAGGCGTGAGGCGCGGGGCCATCGATGGCAGGCGGCGGGGGCGGCGGCAAATTTGCGGGCCGATGTTAATTCGCCATAAACATCGTGGCGGGCTGCCGTTTCAGGTCGCCGGGCCGGTAATAGCCTCTTAAGCAAACCTGCCTAGTGTTTCGTTTCGACGCACGCTCGACCCTCCGTGAACATCCCTGTCACGCGCAAATTCGTGGATTTCACGATCGGCTGATGCGGGAGTGCACCGTCTCACCAACGCTCCCGGTCCCGGCCCATGATCAATGCTCCCCACAGTCCCAATCGCAGCCTCGTTCATATCTTTTGCGTGTCGCTGAGTGGGCTATTGTTGGTCTACGCCGCGATCGCGGGTTATGGCCTCCTCGCGCTTGATAGTATCAACGCGACGGAGCTCGTGACCGGCGGGCTGCGGATCGCGCTTGGACTGCTTGCCGTTGGCGTCGTGTTGTATTGGAGCCGGTTCGCCGAGCCGCTGGAACGCCAGGTCGGCCTGATGGGCACGACGTTCGAGGCCGGCTACGCCAATCTGAATACGCAGACGAAGATCAGGTCGATCGTTCTGGTGACGATGCTCAGCCTGTTGCTGGAGCTGGTGCTGATCCGCTGGCTCGCTTCGGTATTTCCGGTGTTCTCCTTCTACAAGAATTTCACCATGCTGGCCTGCTTCCTGGGTCTCGGCGCGGGTTACGCGGTGGCGGAAAAGCAGCCCTGCGCGCCGGCGCTGGTGCTGCCGATGCTGGCGCTCTTCGTCGGCGTCATCACGTTACTGCGCTACGATACCGGGGTTGCGTATTTGATCTTCTCCGTCGGCTGGCTGAGCACCTTCGACCTGCCGGTCTACTTCCTGCTCGGGGCAAGCTTCATCATCTGCGCCTGCATCTGTTATCCGGTCGGCCAGCTTTGCGGCAAATTGCTGCACAGCGCGAATTCGCAGAATGCCTATGGCTTCAACCTGATGGGCAGCATTCTGGGCGTCATCGCGCTGTTCGTGATGAGTCTTTATTGGCTGCCGCCGGTGATCTGGTTCGCGGTGATCGGCGGGATCATGCTGCTGTGCGTGCTTTCGCGCGACGATTTTTTATCAGTCGGGATCGCAAGCTTCTGCGTGCTGCTGGCGATCCTCGCCTGGCCGGTGCAGCCGGAGACGCAGCGGATCTATTCGCCGTACCAGTTGCTGGAGCGAACCGCCAAGCCTGACGGGTTGATGCAGATCCTGTCGGGCGGCAGCTACTATCAGAAGGTCTACAATTTTGCCGACGGCAAGCGCGGCCAGGAATCCGACGCCGATCGCTATGTGCGCGCCTATTACGAGTTTCCCTACAATTTCAGGAAGAACCCGGAACGCGTCGCCATCGTCGGCGCGGGCAGCGGCAATGATGCGGCGACCGCGCTGCGGATGGGCGCAGCTCACGTCGATGCCATCGAGATCGATCCGGCCATCGCCTTCCTCGGCACCAAATATCATCCGGAGCGTCCGTACGACGACCCCCGCGTCAATCTGTCGATCAACGATGCCCGCAATTTCTTCCGCACCGCCAGCCAGCAATATGACCTGATCGTCTACGGCGTGCTGGATTCGCACACCGCGCTCAGTCATGCGTCCAATCTGCGCGTGGATTCCTATGTCTATACCCACGAAGGCATCGCCGAAGCCTACAGGCTGCTCAAGCCGGACGGCGTGCTTTCGATCTCGTTCACGCTGGTCAACGATGCCCTGGGGTTCAAGCTGTCCAAGATTCTGAGAGAAATGCCGGGTGCCGGCAAGCCGCTCGCCGTGCGGGTGGGCTATGACTCCGCGCGCACCACCGCCTTCATCGTCAAGAAAGGCCAGGCGGTGACGATGCCGGATCCGAAAGCGTTCGCCTCCTTCGGATTTACGGATGTCTCCGACTATTTCGCGCAAGCCTATCCGGAGTCCGCCATTCCGACCGACGACTGGCCGTTCTTCTACATGGTCGA
>JAQGKJ010000333.1 GCA_028290165.1 Bradyrhizobium sp.
TAATTGGCCTCGGCGCCGGCCTCGTACAGCGCGATACGGGTCGCCAGCGAGCAGGCGAGGGGAGAGAAATAAAGGTCCATCGGTGCCTCCTTGGTTGATTTTTATACTGTTCCGCATAATATACTTCACGTCAAGGAATAGTTTGCGAAATGGTACAAAAAAGCAAAACTCCAGCCCCGCGGGCCAACGCCGCTGCGGTTACGCCGAAGCGCCGAGGCCGGCCGCGCGCCTATCAGCCCGAAATCGCGCTCGGCAAGGCGCTCGATCTGTTTCGCAAGG
This sequence comes from Bradyrhizobium sp., assembly GCA_028290165.1. The sequence goes on from JAQGKJ010000333.1 coordinate 280, forward strand.
ACGGCTTTGCGGCCACCTCGCTCGACGATCTCAGCGCCGCCACCGGCATGAACCGGCCGAGTCTCTATGGCGCCTTTGGCGACAAGCGCGAGCTCTACATCAAGAGCTATGCGCGCTACCGCGCCAACGCGCGGGCGGCGATGCTCGATATCTTCGGGGACGAAATGCCGATCCGCAAACGACTGGAGCGCATCTACGCGGTGGCGCTCGATATCTATCTCTCCGGGGAGGCCGGCCCGCGCGGCTGTTTTACGGTGATGACTGCGGCCTCCGAGGCGGTGGCCGATCCCGAGATTCGCGCCATGGTGCTGGAGGGATTTTCCGAACTCGACAAGGCCTTCGCGGCCTGCTTCCGGCTCGCCAAGGAGAGCGGCGAACTGCCTGCGTCAGCCGATCCCATGGTGCTGGCGCAGCTGGCGTCGGCGACCATCCACAGCATCGCAGTCCGCGCCCGCGCCCGCGTGCCGCGGCGGGAATTGGAGGCGATCGTGAAGGGCGCGATCGATGTGATAGTGCGCGCTTAGCTCACCCGTTGTAGAAATTTTTTTTGCGGCCCCTGTCGGCACCACGCCTCTTCATTCGTCATTGTGAGGTGGTATCAACATCTGGGAGTTCAGACATGGCCGATCCCGTGCAAGTCGTCACGCCGCATCTCATCGTCAACGATGCCAATGCTGCGATCGAATTCTACAAGAAGGCGCTTGGCGCCTCCGAGGTGATGCGAATGCCGGCGGAAGACGGCAAACGCCTGATGCATTCGGAAATCCATATCAACGGCGCGCGGATTTTCGTGATGGATGACTTTCCCGAGCACCGCGGCGGGCATGGGATGGTCGACGCGGTGTTTCCGCCCGACCAGCTCAAGGGCACGTCGGTCACCATGCATCTCGAAGTCGAGAACTGCGACGCGGCGGTGAAACGCGCGGCGGATGCCGGCGCCACCGTCACGATGCCGCCGTGGGATGCGTTCTGGGGCGCGCGCTACGCCCGCATCATGGACCCGTTCGGCCATTCCTGGAGTTTTGCGCACGCGCTGCCCGCGAAGGGGTGAATTTTGCCATAGCAGGTGTCGTCCCGGCGTTCCGCCGGGGCGCGCTTGACATCGGTATCGGCCTGCCGTATTTAACCCATAGGTTAGTTAACCAGCAGGCTAAACACAGATGCCGTCCGACCCGCTCAGCACGACCTTCGCAGCGCTCGCCGATCCCACGCGGCGGGCGATCCTGTCGCGGCTGGCGCTCGGCGAAACGTCGGTGATGGAACTTGCCGAACCGTTCGACATGAGCCTTCCGGCGATCTCGAAACATCTCAAGGTGCTGGAACATGCCGGCCTGATCTCGCGCGGGCGCGAGGCGCAATGGCGTCCATGCCGTATCGCGCCGGTCTCGCTCAAGGAGGTCGATGGCTGGTTGGGAAATTTCCGCCGCTTCTGGGATGAGAACTTCAATCGGCTCGACGACTATCTGGAAGAACTGAAGGCCAATCAGGCCGTGAAAGCCCAACCGCGAACCAAGCAGAAACCGAAGAAGGAGAAGCAGCGTGGACGCAAGAGTAGATAAGACATTGAAAATCACTACCCCGTCGGATCTCGAAATCGCCATGACGCGCATGTTCGACGCGCCGCGGCATCTGGTGTTCGACGCCATGACGAGGCCAGAGCATGTCAGGCATTGGCTTGGATGCGGCGAGTTGCCGATGACCGTCTGCGAGATCGATCTGCGGGTCGGCGGCGCTTACCGCTTCACCCTGCGTTCGCCGGACGGGCGCGAAACCACGCTGCAAGGCGTCTATCGTGAAGTCGTGCGGCCGGAACGTGTGGTCTTCGTCGAGCGTATCGTGATGCCCGAATTCACCACCGACGAATACCAGGTCACGTCGAGCTTCGCCGAAATCGGTGGCAGAACCCGGCTGACGACGACCATCCTTCACAACAGCAAGGAAAATCGCGACGCACATCTCAATTCGGGCATCGAACGCGGCGTTACGTCGGCCTACGATCGCCTCGCCGAGGTCGTTGCCGCGATGGGGTGAGCGGTACTCAACCGTGTCGTCCCCGCGAAAGCGCTAGTCTAGTCGATGCACACATCTTTTGCCGGCATGACGGCGGCAAGGAAAATCGCGAGTCTTTTCAATGTTCGCTCATCGACCGACACCAAGACCCGTCTAAAAACCGAGGGTCACCTAAGTGATTGTATTCGAGTCGATTTTCGAGATGTGCGCATGCACTAGCGCGAAAGCGGGGACCCACGCCGCGGCCTCTCTGTTGAAGGGCGGTGTGCAACAACTTCCTTAAGTTACGCCCGCCGGTGGTTATGGATCCCTGCTTTCGCGGGAACGACGAAATAATTTCGCCGAGCGATAGCTATTTCTTTCGGCCTGCAGCCGCGAGGATCAGGTCGGCAACCTCCTTGGGGTGAGACACCAGAGAGAGGTGACCTGCCTCAACCTCCACGGTGGTCGCATTCATGCGCTTTGCCAGGAAGCGCTCCAGATCGGGATTGATGGTCTGATCCTGTTTCGATACCGCATACCATGAGGGTTTGGAGTGCCAGGCGGCCGCCGTGGTACGCCCGCCGAATATCGAAGCGGCGGTCGGTTGCTGCACGGCATAGAGCACTTTTGCGTCCTTGGGTTCGACGCCGTTGGCAAAATATTTGAGAAAGGACTCCTCGGACAGTTTGGTGAACCCGTCGTGTTCCTGGATTCCCGCCCGCACCGGCCCGGTCGGAAATTTTCCGGAAAGGGCGACGAAATCCTCCCCGGCGTCGGGGGCGCGTGCGGCGACATACACAAGCGCGGTGACCTTCGGGTCGGTCCCCACGTCGCTGATGACGGTGCCGCCCCAGGAGTGGGCGACCAGCACGGTCGGGCCATCCTGCTGCGCCAATTCGCGGCGCGTCGCAGCGTCGGAATCAGCAAGCGTTGTCAGCGGATTTTGCACGGCGGTGACCTTCAGGCCGGCGGCCTGAAGCAGCGGGATGACCTCCGCCCAGCTGGAGCCGTCCGCCCAGGCTCCGTGCACCAGCACGACGTTTCTTGCTTCAACTGGCGCGGCCGTCTGGGCGCGCGCCTCAACTCCGCCGAGCGCCGTCGCGGCGACGGCGAGCGCAGAGAGAAACCGAATTAATTTCATCGAACAACTCCATGAGCTAGAACCTCTGCGCAAAGCGCTGCGCTTGATGTGAGGTTCGGCCAGCGGTGCAACAACGTTACCGCGGGTCACAGGCATGTGATGGATGTTGAGGTTCGCTCCGCGGGACGACGATAATAATTCGCGGTGACGACAACAAAAAACGCCCCGGTTTCCCGGGGCGTTTTCGCATTCAAAGCTTGCCGTGAAACAACCGCGTTATGCCGCGGCTTTCTCGGCGGTGCCGTCGACCACCTGCGCCTGCGCGCTGGTCGAAATCGGAATGCTGCGCGGCTTCTTGGCCTCGGGGATCTCGCGGACGAGATCGACGTGGAGCAGGCCGTTCTCGAGCGAGGCGTTCTTCACCACCACGAAATCGGCAAGCTGGAAGGCGCGTTCGAAGGCGCGCGCGGCGATGCCGCGATACAGCACCTCGGCCTTGTCCTTGCTATTCTCGTTGGCGGTTTTCTCGCCCTTGATCGTCAGCGTATTTTCCTTGGCGACGATCGAAAGCTCGGCTTGCGAGAAGCCGGAAACCGCAACCGTGATGCGATAGCTGTTCTCGCCGGTGCGCTCGATGTTGTAGGGCGGATAGCCGGGGCTGCCGTCCGAGGCTGCCTGGTCGAGCAACGAAAAGAAGCGGTCGAAGCCGACGGTGGAACGATAAAACGGGGTGAGATCGTAGGTGCGCATAGGTAGTCCTCCATTGAGCGACTGTTGAAGTAACCCGCCCGCCATCGGGCCGGGCCTTTGTCAGTGTGCAGCCCCAATGGTCCGGATCATTCCGAAACGCTGGTAGCGGCCTGCACGAAGGTGATATGGGAGGGACGAGACGGCGTTCAAGAAGCGGAGATTTGTCGCTTTTTTCACGCTCCCGCCCTTGATTTTGAGCACTTTTCACCCATCCGGTCCGCTGCCCATGACGCTCGTCTCGATTCCCGCCAATCCCGTTCCCGAAGATGTCGTCAGCGGCACCATCAAGACCCCCGATGGCGCCGAACTGCGCTTCGCTCGCTGGGCGCCGCCGGCAGGCCGCAAGGGCACGGTCTGCGTCTTTACCGGCCGCAGCGAGCCGATCGAGAAATATTTCGAAACGGTGCGCGACCTGCGCGATCGCGGTTTCGCGGTGGCGATGATCGACTGGCGCGGGCAGGGCCATTCCTCGCGGCGCCTGCGCGATCCGCGCAAGGGCTATGTCCGCGATTTCTCCGATTACGAGGTCGACGTCGAAACCTTTGTGCAGCAGGTCGTGCTGCCGGATTGTCCGCCGCCGCATTTTGCGCTGGCGCATTCGATGGGCGGCGCGGTGATGCTGCGGGTCGCATATGCCGGAAAGCGCTGGTTCGACCGCATGGTGCTGTCGGCGCCGATGATCGACCTGCCCGGCCACCGTACCGGGCTTCCGGCGCGGGTGTTCCTGCGCGTGCTGCGGCTGGCCGGCCAGGGCGGCCGCTACATTCCCGGCGGCAACGACGCGCTGACCGGCTCGACGTCGTTCGTCAACAATCCCTTCACCAGCGATCCCGTGCGCTACGCCCGGAACGCTGCGATCCTCGAGGAAGATCCGACGCTCGGCATCGGCTCGCCGACGGTGGCCTGGGCCGATACCGCGTTCAGCGCGATGAACGGCTTTCGCGCCTCGAATTACCCGTCGCAAATTCGCCAGCCGATCCTGATGCTGGCCGCCAGCAACGACACCATTGTTTCCACGCCTGCGATCGAGGAGTTCGCCTATCATCTGCGTGCCGGCTCGCATCTGGTCATTGCCGGCTCGAAACACGAAATCCTGCAGGAGCAGGACCGCTACCGCGCGCAATTCTGGGCGGCATTCGACGCCTTCGTGCCGGGCACGCCGCTGTTCTAGGTAATTCACCGTCATGCCCCGCCAACGGGTCGGCGCAAAGCGCCGCCGATGACAGACCAAGGCGGGGCATCCAGTACGCCGCAGCTTCTCGAATTATCACTGACGTCGGTGTTTACTGGATCGCCCGCTTTCGCGGGCGATGACACCTGCGGCGCCCCGCTCTTTAGGAATTTGCCGTGCGTCTTGCGGTAGTTTCGACCAGCGTCAATTTGGTCGATGGGACGCCGGCTTTCACAAGCCCGTCGCGATAATGGGCGATGTCAGCCCGGGTTTTCCAACGAAAATTCCTCAAATGCCGTTCGACGGTCAGGCCTGGATAGCTCGTCAGCAAAGCTTCGGCCGCCTTCGCCGCTTCCTCGGTTCGTCCCGATTGCGCGAGCGCCGCCGCCCGCACCGCTAGCACCTGAAGATGGTTGGGATTCAAATACAAGGCTTCGCGCGCCCACGAGAGCGAAGGGTCATATTGTCCGAGAAGGTAGTGACTGAACGCATTCATTGCCGACCATTTATATCGGGGGTCGCTGTTGCCGCGCTGCACCGCAGTTGAAAACAGTTCGATGGCCTCTCGATGCTCGCCGATCACTAAGTGAGCTATTCCAAGTACGCCGCGGGCACCCATGTCGTACGGGTTCAACTTGACCGCCCTTTTTGCGGCCTCCATCGCAGCCTCGTAGTTCCCATCCATCGCGTGCACATAGGACAAAATCGAAAACGCGAATGACGAGCGAGGATCAAGCCGAACACTGCTTTCCGCCAGCTTCATCGCCTCGGCCCACAATTGGCGCGTGCTCTTGAGCCAGCCATACTGCACGCCTTGCACCAGGATGGTGGCGAGATAGGCGCGTGCAATGGCGAGCGCCGGATCGAGCGCGACGGCCTCCCTGAACAGTGCAATCGAGGCTTCGAAATCAGCTTTTGTCTGCCGATAATAGTGGGAAAGTCCCCTCAAGAACCGATCCCATGCGGTCAGATCGGTCGACGATGACCGTGCGGGGGCGGACGCCTCCGCACGATAGATCTCCGGGGCCAATGCCGCGGACAGGCTGGTGGTGATCTCGTCCTGCATCGCGAATAGATCGCCCATGTCCCGGTCATAGCGGCCGGCCCATAACTGCTCGCCATTCTCCGGAGCTATCAGTTCGGCGGTGACACGAATCTTGGTTCCGGCACGCCGTACCGAACCCTGGATCAGATACGTCGCGTCGATTTCGCGCGCGATCAGCCGCGTGGTCAGATTTTTGCCCTTGAACGAAAAAGTCGAATTACGGCTCAGCACCCGATAAAACGACTGCAGGGAAAGCGCGTGGATCAGGTCCTCGGTGAGACCGTCGGAAAAATACTCGTCGGCGCTGTCGCTGAGATTCGCAAACGGAAGCACCCCCACGATCGCGGTTCGATATTGCGCCGGCAGGTTTGATGCGCCCCTCGGCTCCCGAGCGCGGGCATCGGACCCGCCCGGCGCCCAGGTCCAGACATTGATTGTTTCTTCGATGTTCTTGAAACGGTAGCTGCCGGCATCGACAAAGGTAGCGCTGAGATGCTTGCTGGCCTCATGGTAGGCCTTTGCCGAAACGGCCACGCCGCCGGGGGCGGCAACCGATTCCAGGCGGACGGCGATGTTGACGCCGTCCCCGAATACTTCGTCTTCGTCGGCGATCACATCTCCCATGTGGACGCCGAGACGGAACTGCATGACCCGGTCTGCGGGGAGGTGGTTGTTGCGTTCCGCCATCAGCGCCTGCAGCGCGATCGCGGACTCGATGGCCCCTACGATGCTAGGAAATTCCAGCAGGAACCCGTCGCCGGTGTTCTTCACCACCCGGCCGCCGTGATTGAGGATGATCGGGTATATCGCGCTTCGGTGCGCCTTGAACGTGGCGTGCGTGCCTTCGTCGTCGGCGCCCATCATGCGCGAGTAGCCGGCGACGTCGGCGCAGACGATGGCAGCTAGGCGTCTCTCCATCTCTCCTGTGTCCCAAGTTCCCGAACTGGCGGATACCACGGTACGTGGTCGGCTCGCCGAATCCAATGATTTTAGAACATACCCTGTCGCTGGCGAACACCAGACATGGACGTGTGACGCAATCTGTCCCGGATTGGCGCTGGTGGGATGTAGCTCGGTTCCATGACGCCGTCACGAAGGAACCTCAAGCGGCCTTCGCTGCGCTCGTGTTGGGCGCGCAGATGTTCACATGAAACCCGAAGTTGTCACGCCCCCGGCAATCCATCTTCGCAAGTCTTTCGAAGACGGATGGATGCCCGGATCAAGTCCGGGCCATGACGATTATCGCACAATGTTATAAACGGCAGTGCCCGCGAGATAGAGCCCGAGAAGAATCATCGCCAGCAAAAACCAGCGGCGGAAGGCTTCCGCCTGCATCCGCGAGCGCACCGCCTGTCCGACAAACATGCCGGTGAAGGCGGCCGCCATCGCGATCGCGCCCGGCAGCGCGGTCGATGCACTGAGCAGGCCGGCGCCGGTGAGATTGAAGGCCAGCGCCACCGTGGCGACCGTGAAGTACACCCCCAGCGCCTGCACCAGTTCATCCTTCTCCATGCCGATCGCCTGCATGAACGGCATCGAAGGGATCACCTGAACGCCGGTCGCGGCGGAAACCACCCCGGTGACGACGCCGACGATGCCGCCCATCCATTTTTCGTCCCTGCGCGCCACGCTGAAGCTGAACTTGCTCAGGCCCACGATCGCATAGACCACCAGCAGCACGCCGAGAACGATGGTGCCGTAGCGTGCGTAGGGGCCGGTCAGCATGCCCGCGTTGAGCCAGATGCCGGCGACGGTGCCCACCATCAGCGGCCACAGCCGCCGGATGATGTCGCGCAGATAGGGGCCGACAAACGTCTGCCAGATATTGGTGACGATCGCCGGCACGATGACGATCGCAAGCGCCCGCGAAGGCTGCATCGTGACTGCGAGCAGGCCCATCGACACCGTCGGCAGGCCGAGCCCGATCACGCCCTTGACGAAACCCGCGAGCAGGAATGTGGCGGCGATGAGAATCAGCAGCGGTTCGAACATGCCGGGCACATTGACCGATCGAAATTATCGGCACAATCTGCAGCTTACAGAGCAAGCCTTCGGCGACGACGAAGGCTAGCTTATTTGCCGTCATTGCGAGCGAAGCGAAGCAATCCACGGGGCAAAAAAGGAAGTGTGGATTGCTTCGTCGCTTCGCTCCTCGCAATGACGGCTTCCTAGAAGGAATCTTCCATGCGTTTCGACCTGGTCGACCTCCAGCTGTTCATCGCGGTCGCCGATGCGCGCAGCATCACCGGCGGCGCGCTGCGCGCCCATCTGGCGCTGGCTTCGGCCAGCGCGCGGATCAGGGGCCTGGAAGCAGCGCTTGGCACCGCGCTCTTGAAGCGCGGCCGCCGCGGCATCGAGCTGACCGCGGCGGGCGAAAGCCTGCTCGATCATGCCCGCATCATCATTCACAATGTCGAGATGATGCGCGGCGATCTCGCCGGCTACGCCAGCGGCTTCAGGGCCAGCGTGCATTTGCTCGCCAATACCTCGGGGCTCTCGGAGCATCTGCCGAGGGCACTGGCGGCGTTCCTGCGGGAACATCCCGACATCAGCGTCGATGTCGAGGAACGCGAAAGCACCGATATCGCCGCCGCGATCACGACCAGCGCGGCTGATCTCGGCTTCGCCGCCGAGCATGCGTTGCCGGATAATGTGGAGCGGTTTCTCTTCAGTGAGGACCGGCTGACACTGGTGACGGCGCGGCGCGGAATTTTTGCCGGCCGCCGCCAGATCGATTTTCAGGAGCTAGCTGACCGGGACTTCGTCGGACTGACCAGTTCGACCGCGCTTCAGGCGCATATTGCAAGGCATGCCGCCCGGCTCGGCGTGCGCTTGCGATTTCGGGCGCGCCTGAGGGATTTCGATGCGATCTGCCAGATGGTGGCGTCGGGCGTCGGCATTGCCGTGGTGCCGGAAGCCGCCGCAAAACGTTGCGCCGGGTCGATGCCGATCGCGATGATCAGGATTCGCGATGGCTGGGCGAACCGCAGGCTTGCGATCTGCGCCCGCAGCTTCAAGACGCTGCCGCGGCCGGCCAAGCAACTGGTGGAGCATTTGCGGAAAGCGGCGCGCTAGGGCGTCGGCATCGAATTGAATGCGACTAACGTCGTCATGGCCGGGCATCCACGTCTTTGTGTCCGTCAAGCAAGAAAGACGTGGATGGCCGGGACAAGCCCGGCCATGACGGGAATGAGAGTCAAGTCAGCAAGTTTCACTTCGCCGTCTCGACCCCTGCGTCTTTGATGACCTTCGCCCATTTCGCAATTTCGGCGGCGATGAAATCGTGGAAATGCTCGGGCGTATCGCCGATCAGTTCGGCGCCCTGGCTGGCGAGCTTCTCCTTTACCGCGGGATCGCGCATCGCCTCGGTCGCGAACTTGTTCAGGGTGGCGACGATCGCCGGCGGCGTGCCCGCGGGCGCCACCATTCCGTACCAGTTTTCAACCAGGAAATCCGGCATGCCGGCTTCGGCTGTTGTCGGCACCTCCATGGCCGTGGGCGCGCGCTCAGGCGCGCCGATCGCGATCGCCCGCAACCCGCCGGCTTTGATCTGCGGCAAAAGAATCGGCAGATCGAGGAACGCCATCTGCACCTGCTGGCCGAGCAGGTCGTTGACCGCGGGAGCTGCACCCCGATAGGGCACATGCACAATGTCGATGTTGGCCTTGAGTTTGAACAGTTCGCCCGCCAGCTGCGTCAGGCTGCCGGCACCGGAGGATGCGAAATTGAGTTTTCCGGGTTGCGCCTTGGCAAGCGCGATCAGCTCCTTCATGTCGTGGGCGGGAACGTTGGCCGCGACCACCAGCATCTCCGGCACAGTTGCCACCAGCGTGATGGCTTGCAGATCCTTCATCGTATCGTAAGCGACCTTTTCCATGCTCGGGCTGATGGCGAGCGCGCCGGCACTTGCGATCGCGATGGTGTAGCCATCGGGGGCGGCTTTCGCCACCGCGTCGGTTCCGAGCACGCCGCCTTGTCCGCCGCGATTGTCGATCAACACCGGCTGCTTGATGAGTTCCGACATGCGCTGGCCGACCACGCGCGCGATGATGTCGTTCGGGCCGCCGGCCGGAAACGGCACGATCAGCCGGATCGGCTTGTTGGGAAAATCCTCGGCCGCGGCCAACGCCGGCAACAGCAGCACCGACAATCCGGTCAGCAGCGTTCGCAGAATCCTCATGCAATCCTCCCGGTCCAGACTCTTGTACCGCATGCGCGTGGCTGAATGGCCGGCGGCTTTTCCCCAACCTGCCACAATGCCGGCTCCCTTTGGAACGCCGAAGAGATGCGCGCGCTAGCTGTTCAGCAGCTTGAGCGCGGCTTCATGCACGCGCGGATCGCCGGCTGCGATGATGCGGCCGCCGCCTTGCGCGGGCTTGCCTTCCCAGGTGGTGACGATGCCGCCGGCGCCGGTGATGATCGGAATCAGCGCCGCGATGTCGTAAGCCTTCAATTCGGTCTCGACCACGAGGTCGAGATGTCCAGCGGCGAGCATGCAATAGGAATAGCAGTCGCCGCCGTAGCGCGTCAGCCGCACCGCTGCTTCGATGCGGCCGAAGGCGGCACGGTCGGCGGCATTCATCAACAGCGGACTGGTGGTGAACGCTGTCGCTTCCTTCAGCGACGCGCAGCGCCGCACCGCCAGTTTCCGTTCCCCCGACGGTCCATGATAATGGGCCGAGCCGCTGTCGCCGGAAAAACGCTCGCCGATAAAGGGCTGGTGCATCATCCCGAACACCGGCGTGCCCTTGTGCAGCAGCGCGATCAGCGTGCCCCAGATCGGAAAGCCCGCGATGAAGGATTTGGTGCCGTCGATCGGATCGAGCACCCAGACATATTCGGCGTCTTCGCGCTCGCTGCCGAATTCCTCGCCGACAATGCCGTGCTGGGGAAAATTGGCCTTGATCAGCCGCCGCATCACCGCTTCCGCCGCGCGGTCGGCTTCGGTCA
>JAQGKJ010000335.1 GCA_028290165.1 Bradyrhizobium sp.
TATTGGAAAAATTCCTGGCCGGCAAATCCGGCGACGTGTTCGAGGCCGGCAGCGGCACCGGCCAGCATGTGGTCGAGTTCGCCCGCCATTTTCCTGAAATTGTCTGGTGGCCGAGCGATCTCAACGACGCGCATCTCAAAAGCATCAGCGCGTGGCGGGCGCATGCGGGACTTGCAAATATCCGCCCGCCGCTGCGGATCGACTTGTCCGATGCAGCATGGTGTGCCGAGATGTATGACGGCAGCGGCCCGGCAAAATTGCTCGGGGTGTTTTGCGCCAATGTGATCCACATCGCGCCGTGGCGCGTGGCGGGTGGGTTGTTCGCCGGCGCGGGCCGTTATCTGCGTGCGGATGGACGGCTGTTTTTGTATGGGCCGTTCAAGCGCGGCGGCAAGCACACATCGGTCAGCAACGCCGTGTTCGATAGCAGTCTGCGCGAGCGAGACCCCGAATGGGGCGTGCGCGATATCGGGGATCTGGAGAAGCTGGCAGCGGGTGTCGGTCTCAAGCTGATCGAGATCGCCGAGATGCCGGCCCATAATCTCACGCTGGCGTTCGAGCGACGAAAAGCCGACTGACCTCGCGCGGCATTCGAGGGAAGCTCGTCATGCCCGGCCTTGTGCCGGGCATCCACGTCTTAGTTGCTTCACGGCAAGGACGTGGATGGCCGGGACGACCCCGGCCATGACGAAAAGCGATGACCGGGATGGTTCAAGTGCGCCGCCTCGATCTAACATCGCCATGCTCTATCCCGGATGATCCGACCAGCCGGTCTTGTTCTTCAGGAACGCATATCCGAGCGCCGTGAACGCGGCGCGTTCCTTGTTGTCCTTGCCGTAGCCGTGACCGCCGGCCGCGGGCTCGTAGAAATACGCTTCATATCCCATCGCCTGCAGCTTCGCCGTCATCTTGCGGGCGTGGCCGGGATGGACGCGGTCATCCCGCCGCGTGGTGGCGATCAGGATCGGCGGATATTTCCGTCCGGGTCTTGCGGTGTGATAGGCGGAATAGGTCTGCAGCCAGGCCCATTCTTCCGGCTTGTCGGGATCGCCGTATTCCGCGATCCAGCTCGCCCCTGCCAGCAATTTCGTATAGCGCCGCATGTCGATCAGCGGAATGGTGCAGAACAATGCCCCGAAGCGATCGGGATAACGCGTCAGCATGTTGGTGATCAGGATGCCGCCGTTCGACCCGCCTTCGGCGGCAATCCGGTCCGGCCGCGTTACGCCGCGTCGGACCAGATCAGCCGCGACGGCGGCGAAATCATCATGCGCCAGCCGTTTGCCGGCGTAGCGGCCGGCGTCATGCCAGCGGCTGCCGAACTCGCCGCCGCCGCCGCGGATGTTGGCGACCACGCTGGTGCCGCCGCGTTCAAGCCACAGCTTGCCGATCGCGGAATTGTAGGAGGGCCGCATCGCAATGCCGAAGCCGCCATAGGCGTTGAGATGGACCGGCGCATCGCCGGTCTCGGCGGCTGGTCCGGTCTGGACATAGGGAATGCGCTCGCCGTCGGTCGAAACGGCCTCGTGCTGCGTCACCACAAGTCCGTCGGCGGAAAACGTCCGCGGCGCCTGTTTCAACGGAACGGGGCTTTCGACGCGCTCGATCAGCATCAACGAGGACGGCGTCAGCGGATCCTGGATGTTGGCGAGCAGGTCGCCATTGCTTTCGGATTCGTGGGCATCGAGCCGCCAGACGTCGACGACGCCGATCCCGGACAATCCCGGCAGACTGCCGCGGCTCCAGCCGTTTGGCGATGGCGTCAGGACCTCGAAAACCGGCCGCAATTCATCGAGGATCGGCAGCACCAGCCTGCCGGCGCTCCAGAAAAATCCCTGCAGCGCGCGCCGCGGTCCCGGCTCGAACACAACCGTAAAATTGCGGTCGCCCGCAAGGTATGCCGACAGCGATATGCCGAGCACCGTATCCGGCGCATGGGTCTGTCCCCCGACCGTCCACGCCGCACGGCGCTTGACGACCAGCCAATCCTGATGCGCCTGCATCCAGATCTCGGTCGGAAGATCGAGTTTTGATCGCGCGCCGTCTTCGTCGCCGAGCCACAGATAACAATTGAAGAAATCAAGCCGATCGACGAACCACACCCTTGGGCCCGCGCCCGTCCGGTCGACGTCGGCAGACGCCGCCATGTTGTCCGGCGCCGTCTCAAAGACCACCGGCGCCTGATGGACGTCAGCGCCGCGTCGCCACAGCCTCACGGTCCTGGCATATCCGGACGTGGTCGCCATGCCCTCGCCATACGCACTCGAAAGCAGCAGCGTGTCGGCATCGAACCATTGGGCGCCGCCTTTGGCTTCGGGCAGAACGAAGCCATCGCTTACAAATCGCCTCGTATCGATGTCGAATTCCCGCAACGCGGCCGCATCGCTGCCGCCGCGCGAAAGGCTCAGCATGACGCGCGGGTTTTTTCCCGGCAGGGTCTGGATCGAGGTCAGAATCCAGTCCTGCTTTTCCTCAGCCGCGAGCTTGTCGACATCCAGCAGCACGTCCCATTTCGGGCTCGGCCCCCGAAATTCGTCAAGCGTCGTTCGCCGCCAGATGCCGCGCGGATTGTTCGCATCCTTCCAGAGGTTGTAGAGCCACCCGCCGCGCCGCGTGACGTAGGGGATATTGTCCGGCCGGTCGTAGATCGAAGCCAGCGTGTCGCGATCGGAGGCAAATCCGGCATCACCGAACTTTTGCAGCGTGAGCCTGGTTTGCTGCTCGACGAAATCGAGCGCGCGGTCGCCCTCGATTTCCTCCAGCCAGAGATGCGGATCGTCATCGGGCGCGGCGATGGTGGGCCTGTCGTCGATGGGCATGGTTAGAACTCCATGGCAGCTTGTCCGAGCGCGCCGGGAAATAGCAGGGTTGGCAGGCCTCTGATTTACGCGGCTGCGCGGGCTCTGTCCAATGTGCAGCGCTTGCATGGCGCGCGCCCGTTTGCATCGGTTGATCGTGCCGGCGCCCGCCTTCATACTGGCGGGAATCAATGGGGCCGCGACGATACGTGGCCGCGTTCGGGCGGAAACAGTTTTGATAATCGACCTAACCGCAGTTGACGAGATCGCCGGTGACGCCCGCGCGCGTTCCAACGTGGCGCGGCTTGCGGCGGCGCAGGCGCTGACCGGCGCCAACTCGGCCGTGATCTTCGCCACCGGCTCGATTATCGGCGCGACGCTGGCGCCGGATATCTCGCTCGCGACCGTGCCGCTCTCGATGTATGTGGTCGGGTTAGCGACCGGCACGCTGCCATCGGGTGCGATCTCGCGCACCTATGGCCGCCGC
>JAQGKJ010000349.1 GCA_028290165.1 Bradyrhizobium sp.
ACCCATCAGGGTCTGCAAATAGGGCGTCAGCAACGCCAGTGATGCCAAATAGGTTATTCCGACGATGAAGATGAACAGCACTCCGACCGAGAAATTTCGATCGAGAAACAGTCTGGGATTTACGAAGGAATTTTGCGCCGGAAAGGTGTGGACGAGGACGATGTAAAGTGCCGATGCGCAGACCACCGCCTCGATCAGAATTTCGAACGAGGAAAACCAGTCAAGTTGTGCGCCCCGATCCAGAAACACCTGCATGGCGGCAATAGCGAGGCTCAAGCTGCCAAATCCGAGCCAGTCAAGCTTCGCCGCCGCGCTGGTCCTGGTCTCCCTCAGAAAGAACGATATGCCGGTGAATGCGAGCGCTCCCAGGGGCACGTTGATATAGAATACCCATCGCCAGCTGTAGTGGTCGGTCAACCAGCCGCCGATCACCGGCCCCAGCACGGGCCCTACCATCACCGATACGCCGAAGATGGCCATGGCGGACCCGCGCTCTTCCACCGTATAGATGTCGAGCAGAACGGACTGGCCGAGCGGAACGAGCGCGGCGCCGAAGAATCCCTGCAGCAACCGGAAGGCCACGATCTGGACCAGAGATTGCGCGACGCCGCACAGCACGGATGCCAGCACGAAGCCGACGACGGCCGTCATCAGGACGCGCTTGCGGCCGAACCTGTTTGCAAGAAACCCCGATGGCGGCGTCATGATGGCGGCCGCGACGATATAGGAGGTCAGCACCCAGTTGATCTGGTCCGCGCTTGCCGACACGCTGCCCTGCATATAGGGAAGCGCGACATTGGCGATCGTCGTATCCAGCGCCTGCATGATAACGGCGAGGATCACACACGCGGTGATTGCGCCGCGGTTGATCGGCCGTGGAGCGGCGGCAATAGCATCAGCCATCTTTAGCTTCCGATGATGATCCGAAAAGATCGGTGATAAAACCGGGCAGCCCGCGCGCATGCCCGGTATCGACATTCACCTCTACGCTCATGCCGACGCGCAGCGGCGGCTTGCCGGGAGCATTGCTGACGCTGACACGCATCGGAATGCGCTGGACGACCTTGACCCAGTTTCCGCTGGTGTTCTCCGCGGGCAGCAGGGAAAAGCTCGATGCGGATGCCGGACTTATGCTTTCGACCGTGCCGACCCATCGCTGACCCGGAAAAGTATCGACCTCGACCGTCACTTTCTGTCCCGGCTTGACGTAGGTCAGTTCGGTTTCCTTCGGGCTCGCCTGAACCCAGACGTGATCGGTCGAGACGATGTTGAATGCCGTCGCCGCGGCGGCAAGATACTGGCCGGGCTGCAGGGATGGCACGTTGGTCACGATGCCGGCGAAGGGGGCTCGCACGGTGGTGTGCGCGAGCTGGCGCGCGGCTTCGTCCCGCGCGGCCACCGCATCCCGGTATTTCGGATGGTTCTCGATAGGCGCATCGGGGTCGCCGTTCAGGTTGGCGGCGACGCCCGCGAGCTGTTGTTGCAGGGAGGCAAGCTTCTGCTGCGCGCCCTGCAGGGTATTGCGCGCGGCGTCGAAGGTGGCCCTTGGCGTGAAGTTGTTGGCGATCAGCTGCTCCTGGCGCTTGAAGTTGACCATGTTGAAGTCAACGTCCTTCTGTGCCTGGTCGACCTGCGCCTGCAGGTTGCGGTAGCTTGCCTGCATCGCCAGAAGATCATTCCGCGTATTTCCGATCTGAGCCTCGGCACGGTCCAGCGCCAGCCGGAATTGCAGGTCGTCAAGCCGGAACAGCACGTCGCCCTTCGCAACCTTCTGATTGTCATGAACCAGGACTGCGGTGACGATCCCCGATACGTCGGTCGACAATCCCACCATGTCGGCCTGCACATAGGCGTTGTCCGTCGACATCACGGCGCCGCCGGTCACATAAAAATATCCGCCGACGATCAGCACCAACGGCAGCAACGCGAACATCAAGCCTCGTCGCAGCGGTTTCTTCGGCCGCGCGGCATCGGGCGCCGCGGCAGCAAAGGGCGGTTGATCCGATGGCCTTGCCTCGGGCTTGCGATCGTCCGGCCGGGCTTTCAATTCCGGCTTTGCAGCTTCGCCTGCACCCGATCCATCCCTGGTCTCCGGCGGACTGCGTGTCAGGCGAAATATCTTGTCCTCAGGCCCGTGGGGATCGCTTTGCCCGGTGTCGGCCCTGTGCAGTTTCGCATTGGTTTCGTTCGGATTAGCCATGACTTGCTCGTCCTTGTGCGCGACCGGCGCATCACATGCGTCAGTCGGCCTTTCGCGTTGAACCTGGGTGCGGCGTTGCAAGCGTCCGAGCTTGGCGATGGACGGTTCCCCCGACGGGTGCGCGTGACCTGCGCGTTAAGACTGGCTCTACGAACGGCGTTCATATCGCTAGCCTTAATCAAAACCACACTGTATCGTTTATATAATACAATTTCAGGAGGCTGACAAGGATCGTCGCTGACGAAAGATGGAAATTGATGTCGGAGAGAATGGTGCGGTCTGGCGCCCGTTGCTCCGGACCATCCGAGATCGGAGAGTTTTCAAGACGCGTGACAATTCCCACGCGGCAAAAATCGCGTAGTTAAGCAAAGTGAAAAGAGCCATGCGTTTTCGTCGACAGTTGCTTGTCCGGCCATTGGTCCTTTTGGCCGTGACGTTTGTCCTCGCCGGCTGCAGTTCGCTTCCGCGCACGCCGTACACCGCATCCGACGCGGCGTCTTCTCGCGTGCTGAATCTAACCGAGCTGCGCAGATATGCGGACGAGCCCGCATCGACGTTTCTCAAGTCAAACGGGAGCTATCGCGCCGGTCCTCTCAGCTATCTTGCATTATCGGGGGGCGGCGCCGACGGTGCTTACGGTGCGGGCGTGCTGAACGGCTGGACGGCAGCAGGGACGCGTCCCGAGTTTTCAGTGGTTTCGGGGGTGAGCACAGGCGCCCTGATTGCACCATTTGCATTCCTCGGCCCTGCCTATGACGCGACGCTGCGAGACGTCTACACCAGCGGTATCGCCGAAAGCCTGCTTCACACGCCAAACATCGTGCACGCGCTTTTCGGATCCGGCCTGTTTGGAAATGCGCATCTGCGCGAACTGGTTGCCCGCTATATCGGCCAGGACATGCTTGTGGCGATCGCGGCTGAACATGCCAAGGGCAGACAGCTTCTCATCGTGACGACCAATCTCGACACGCAGCGCACGGTGATCTGGGATATGGGCCGCATCGCCGCGATCGGGTCCACCCAGGCGTTGGATCTGTTCCGCGATGTCCTGGCCGCGTCCGCAAGCATCCCGGTGGTTTTCCCGCCGATGCTGATCGATGCGGAGGCGAACGGACACCGTTTCCAGGAAATGCACGTGGACGGAGGCGTGACGGCGCCGGTCCTGACCTTGCCGGAAGCGTTCCTGTTGCGAAACGGAGCGGTCACCAGGGGCCTGCGGATGAACATCTACGTCCTGGTCAACGATAAGGTTGAGCGAGACTTCAAGCTGGTGCCGAACAGCACGATCGACATTGCCGCACGAACTTCTGCTTCCATCACAAAAACGCAAATGCGTTCGGTGCTCTTCGAAACCTATGACTTCGCTCGCCGCAACAATTTCGGATTCAATCTGACCTACATCGCCAAAGACCTTCCGTCACCTGGCTCATCCGGTTTTGAAACCAGCTACATGCGCTCCCTTTATCGATATGGATATGACAAGGCCAAAACCGGTGATTTCTGGGCGAAGGCGCCGCCACCGGATGATTCCTTGCAGGGCGGTTTTCGCTACCGAAGATCGGCAACGTTGCCATGAGAGGTGAGGTTCGCATGACCACGGTGAAGCGTCATGCGGTAGCGATCCTCCACGCATTCGAGGAGGCGGACGCGCAGCTTGTCGGTAAGGCGGTGGTCCTGACCGACGGAACGGCGGGGACGGTGGAGGCCATCTGGCTTGACGATGCCCACGGCCTGCGAATCTCGATCAAAGGTCACCCTGGAACGTGGCCTGTCTCAACTGTCAAATTTGCGCAGGAGTAGATGTCGGTCCTCAGCGAGGCCTCACGCCATTCAAGAAGAGTTTGACGGCAGCCTCTCTCCGCTGTTCCTGAAACTTTGGACGGGTTACGACGCCATGGTGCTTGTCGGTATTCCCCAGCACAAGACTGAGGAACAGGTCGGCCGCCATTGCGGGGTCGTCGAT
>JAQGKJ010000398.1 GCA_028290165.1 Bradyrhizobium sp.
AGCTCGCGGATCGCATGCGGCAGGGTATTGATGCCGACGCCGAGCTCGCGGATGGTATCGGACTGCTCGAACAGTTCGCAGCCGATGCCGCGGGCCCGCAGCATCAGCGCGGTAGTAAGGCCGCCAATACCCCCGCCGACGATAATCGCCTTCATCGCCCAACTCCACGCAATACCTTAACGCAACGGCCGCTAAGCTCGCATGAGCGGTCACTCCGCCGCAAGCGGCTTTGTCGCCTCGACCTTGAGCTCGGCCCGGGTCTTCGGCTTAGCCTTAATTTTCAGATCGTCAAAATCCTGCCGGTCACGGACGCTGTTGCGGAAGATCTGCTCCTTGCCCGGCAAATATTGCGGCGGGCAGAAGACGCCGTCGGCGCCGTACCACGCCGCGGCCTTCAGCGTGAACGACGGATCGACCAGATGCGGCCGGCCGAGCGCCACCAGATCGGCTCGCCCAGCTGCAAGGATGGTGTTGACCTGATCGGCGGTGGTGATGTTACCGACGCACATGGTGGCGACGCGCGCTTCGTTGCGGACCGGGTCGGAGAACGGCGTCTGGAACATGCGGCCGTAGATCGGCTGCGCGTCGCGCACCGTCTGTCCGGTAGAAACGTCGACGAGATCGACGCCGGCTTCGGCAAAGGCGCGCGCAACATCAACGGCATCGTCGCCGGTGATGCCGCCCTCGGCCCAGTCGGTCGCGGAGATGCGCACTGACATCGGCTTGTGTGCCGGCCACGCGGCCCGCAACGCCTCGAACACTTCCAGGGGAAAGCGCAGGCGATTGGCAAGCGAGCCGCCACAGGCATCGGTGCGCTGGTTGGTCAACGGCGAGATAAAGCTCGCCAGCAAATAGCCGTGAGCGCAGTGCAGCTCCAGCATATCGAAACCGCAGCGCTCGCCACGTTCGGCCGCCTGGACGAACGCCGCCTTCACCGCGTCCATCGCCGCGCGATCCATCTCGCGCGGCACCTGGCTGTCGGGAAAATACGGAATTGGCGAGGCCGACACGACGTCCCAGCCACCCTCTTCCAGTGGACGGTCCATGCCGTCCCACATCAGCTTGGTCGCGCCCTTGCGGCCGGCATGGCCGAGTTGCAGCGCGATTTTGGCCGCCGAATTGGTGTGGACGAAATCGACAATGCGCCGCCATGCGGCTTCCTGCTCGTCGTTCCATAGCCCGGTACAGCCGGGCGTGATGCGGGCGTCGCGGCCGACGCAGGTCATTTCGGTGAAGATGAGACCTGCGCCGCCGATCGCGCGCGATCCGTAATGCACCAGATGAAAATCGCCGGGCACGCCTTCTTTCGCCGAATACATGCACATCGGCGACACCACGGCGCGGTTAGAGATTTCCATCTCGCGCAATCGCAGCGGCTGGAACATCGGCGCCACCGGCTTCTCGACATCGACATCGAAGCCCTTCGCGCGAACTTGCTTCGCGAACGCCTTGTCGACTTCGGCAACGAAATCAGGGGCCCGTAACATGAGATTGTCGTAGGTGATCGCTTTCGCCCGGGTCATGACGCCGAAAGCAAACTGCACGGGGTCGAAATCCCAGAACCGATCGACGTGCTCGAACCACACCAGCGATACGTCGGCGGCGTGCTGGGTCTTCTCGACCTCCTCCCGCCGGCCTTCCTCGTATTGCTGCAATGCGGCTTCGACGGTGGGCGCGTGCTGCATGGCGTCCGCCAGCGCAATCGCGTCTTCCATCGCAAGCTTGGTGCCCGAGCCGATCGAGAAATGCGCGGTCGCCTTGGCGTCGCCCAGCAGCACCATGTTGTCTTTGACCCAGCGCTTGCTGCGGATCATCGGAAAATTGCGCCACATCGAGCGGTTGGTGAGGAGCGGATGCCCCTCGAGGAACCAGCCGAAAATCCTGGCCATTCGATCGGCCGATTGTTTCTCGCTCAGCCCCTCGAGGCCGGCGCGCTTGAAGGTTGCCGGATCCGTTTCAAAAATCCAGGTCGAGCGGCCCATTTCGTACTGATAGGCGTGCGCGATGAACGGACCCCATTCGGTCTCCTGAAAGATAAAGGTGAAGGCGTCGAGCGGCCGGGTCGATCCCATCCAGGCGAACATGTTGGAGCGAAGGTCCACCTCGGGCTGGAAATGCTCGATATATTTATCGCGGAAACGGCTGTTGATGCCGTCGGCCAGCACCACCAGATCGGCATCGGCAAAGCGGGCCTCGTCCTCGATGTCGGCTTCGAACAGCAAGGTGACGCCGAGTTCACGCGCCCGCTCCTGCAGGATCAAAAGCAGCGTGCGGCGCGAGCAGCCGCAGAACCCGTTGCCGCCGACCCGGTGCACGGTGCCGCGGAAATGCACGGCGATGTCGTCCCAATAGGCGAACTGCAGGGTGATGCGGCGATAGCTCGGGGGATCGTATTTCTCGAAATTGTCCAGGGTGGCATCGGAAAACACCACGCCGAAGCCGAAGGTGTCGTCGGCACGGTTGCGCTCATAGACCGTGATCTCGGCCTCCGGCCGCTGCTTTTTCAGCAGGATCGCGGAATAGAGACCGGCCGGTCCTCCGCCTATGATCGCGATCTTCATGAGAGCCTCCGGCACCGCGGGACCATTGGAATTATTTTAAACCTAAAGTAATTTCCCTGCAAGGTCTGCCGCCTTTTCGTCGCCCCTCAATTACCCTGAAATGCCGGCTTCACCTTGTTGGAAAACGCCTCGAAGGCGCGGGCGAAATCTTCCGTCGTCATGCACAGCGCCTGCGCGATCGCTTCCGCCTCGATCGCCTCCTCTACCGACATCGCCCATTCCATCGCCAGCATCCGCTTGGTCATGGTGTTGGCGAAGGTCGGTCCCTCGGCAATCTGTTTCGCCAGATGCTTTGCCTGCGACAAGACCTGCTCCGGGGTCACGATGCGGCTGAAGAACCCCCAGCGCTCGCCCTCCTCGGCGGTCATGAAGCGGCCGGTATAGAGCAGCTCGGAGGCCCTGGATTGTCCGATGATGCGCGGCAGGATCGCGCAGGCCCCCATATCGCAGCCGGCAAGGCCCACTTTATTGAACAGAAATGCGACTTTGGCCCCGCTAGCTGCCAGGCGCAGGTCGGACGCCATGGCGATGATCGCACCCGCGCCGGCGCAGATGCCCTCGACCGCTGCGACAATCGGCTGCGGACAGGCCCGCATCGCCTTGACGAGATCACCGGTCATGCGGGTGAAGGCGGTAAGGCCCTTGGTGTCCATCTTCACCAGCGGGCCGATGATCTCGAACACATCGCCGCCCGAGGAAAAATTGCCGCCGGCGCCCGATACCACGATGGTCTTCACTTCATCGTCAAACGCGCAGGCGCGGAAGAAATCCGTGAGTTCCCGGTAGCTCTCGAAGGTCAGCGGATTTTTTCGTTCGGGGCGGTTCAGCATCACGCTCGCGACGCCGTCAGCTACTGCCAGCAGGAAATGGTGGGGGGAATACTGCGACAGTGGCAGCGTGACAGGATTGGCTGGCGTGCTCATGGAATCTCCCTTGCGACTGTCGTTACTGTTCGACGGTTGCGCGCGTATCGGCCCGACTCAAATCTCTCCGCCCGCCACCGCAATGGCTTGTCCCGTGATGGCACCGGCTTCCTCGCCGCACAGCCACAGCACGGTATCGGCGACTTCGGCCGGCGTCACAAGACGGCCTTGCGGATTGTGCCTGGAAAGCTCGGCTACCGCCTGCTCGTGGCTGCGGCCGGTCTTTTTCATGATGTTGTCGATGCTGCCGGCGATGAGATCGGTGTCGGTGAAACCGGGGCACACCGCATTCACGGTCACACCCGTGCTTGCCAGTTCCAGCGCCAGCGAACGAACCAGCCCTACCACCGCATGTTTTGCGGCGCTATAGGCGCTGACATAGGCATATCCCTTGAGGCCTGCGGTCGATGCGACCGCGACAATCCGGCCATAAGGGCGATCCTTCATCGCGGGCAATACGGCCTGGACCGCATGAACCACGCCCATGAAGTTGACGTCCATCATCCGCCGAAACAGCGCCGCATCGGATTTTGCAAACGGCGCGGTTTCGGCGATGCCGGCGTTGGCGACCAGAATATCGATCGGCTGCCGCGCCGCGGCTTCCGCAATTGCGGCATTCATGGCGGCCTGATCCGCGACATCGGCTACCGTGCCAAAATGCGCGGCGCCGCCGGCAACGGCATCGTCCAGGCCTGCGCGATTGCGACCGAGCACCGTCACGGTGGCTCCCGCCTGCACGAGCGCGGAGGCGATCGCCCGGCCGATGCCTCGTCCGCCCCCCGTGACAAGCGCATGCGAGGAACGCGGCAGTCCAGACATGCGCAATCTCCCCGAATGGCTTCATCAACCAGAGACTTGCGTATATTTTAGACTTCAAGCTTTTGCAAGAAACGTCGATGCTGCGTGCTTGACAGATGGAGCGCCGCAGGTAGCGTCGAGTTCGTAAAGCAAGGAGGCGAGTATCATGGCAGCGCTCGAAAAAGGCATCACGCAGAAGGGAACGGGATATTCCGGCAAGACCTGGAATATTCTTGGCCAGGTCTATTTCCCGAAGGCGGTGACCGACTCCACCTTTGCGTTCGAGACCAACAGCGATCCCGGCCAATTTGTGCCGGTCCATATTCATCCCACCCAGGACGAATTCATCCTGGTCCAGGATGGCGTGCTGGATCTGAAACTGGACGGCGTATGGGTGAAGGCCAACGCCGGGGACCTGGTTCGACTGCCGCGGGGCATTCCGCACGGCTATTTCAACAAGTCGGACAAGCCGGCGCGGGCGCTGTTTTGGGTATCGCCGACGCAGAAACTCGAAGCGCTGTTCAACCAGCTGCACAATCTGTTGGATGTCGCGGAAATCGTCCGCATCTCCGCCGAGCACGAAGTGAACTTCCTGCCCCCCGAGGCCAACGAATGATCGGGCGCCGCCCGGTCCGAAAAATTGCTTTAAATATAAAACTTTTGCTTTTAAAACATTGGGGTCCTGTTAGCATCGGCAGGTCCGACTTGACCGGAGAACCGGCGTGCCGCATCTCGCGCCCACGAAGACTTCGCTTATGACAACAGCGCGTATGACAACAGAGGATGGCCGCCTCAGTTACGAGGCCGCTGGCGACG
>JAQGKJ010000403.1 GCA_028290165.1 Bradyrhizobium sp.
CATCCGCGCCTTGAGCTGCGCCTCGATCTCGAAGCACTCCGGAC
Organism: Bradyrhizobium sp.; assembly: GCA_028290165.1. Next base: position 45 of record JAQGKJ010000403.1, read on the forward strand.
CCTTGATGTCCTCCAGATTGATGCCGCCGAATGTCGGCTCCAGCGCCGCTACCGTCTCGACCACGCGCTCGATGGTGTCGGCCGCGATCTCAATGTCGAACACGTCGATGCCGGCGAATTTCTTGAACAGCACCGCCTTGCCTTCCATGACCTGCTTCGATGCCAGCGGGCCGATATTGACAAGCCCGAGCACCGCAGAGCCGTTGGAGAAGACCGCGACAAGATTGGCGCGGATCGTCAGCGATGCCGCTTCCGCGGGGTTTTGGGCGATCGCGGTGCAGGCCGCCGCCACGCCCGGCGAATAGGCGAGCGCAAGGTCGCGCTGGTTGGCGAGCGGCTTGATCGCCTGAATCTCGAGCTTGCCCGGCCGCGGCAGCCTGTGATAAGCGAGCGCCGCCGAATGGAGATCTTCAGAATAGGACGACATACATTCCCCCCGCGGCCCCTTCGGCCCCGAATTCAAGGATTTCTGGTGGTCGGTCTCAGTTTGGCGGCAGATTGAGCCGGATGTGAAGCTCGCGCAACTGCTTCGCGCTCACCTCCGAAGGCGCGCCCATCAGCAGGTCTTCGGCGCGCTGGTTCATCGGAAACAGCGAGATTTCGCGCAAGTTCGTGGTGCCGCACAGGAGCATGACGATGCGATCGACGCCGGCCGCCATCCCGCCATGTGGCGGCGCACCGTACTGGAACGCGCGATACATGCCGCCGAAACGCTCGACGACGTCTTTCTCGCCATAACCCGCGATCTCGAACGCCTTCACCATCGCCTCGGGCCGATGATTGCGGATGCCGCCAGACGCAATCTCATAGCCGTTGCAGGTGATGTCGTATTGAAACGCCTTGATGGTCAGCGGGTCCTGCGTTTGCAACGCCTCAAGCCCGCCCTGCGGCATCGAGAACGGATTGTGCGAGAAGTCGATCCTCTTCTCTTCCTCGTTGTATTCGTACATCGGGAAGTCGACGATCCAGGCGAGTTCGAACCGGTCCTTGTCGATCAGGTTCAACTCTTCGCCGATCCTGGTGCGGGCAAGCCCGGCAAACTTCCAGAATTTGTCGGGATCGCCGGCGACGAAGAACGCGGCGTCACCTTCCTTCAAGCCGAGCTGCGCGCGGATCGCCGCGGTCCGTTCCGGGCCGATATTGTTGGCGAGCGGACCTGCCCCCTCGCCGCCCTCGCGCCACATGATGTAGCCGAGACCGGGCTGCCCCTCGCCTTGCGCCCAGGAATTCATCCGGTCACAGAAAGCGCGTGAACCGCCGCCGATGCCGGGGATCGCCCAGACCTGGTTCTTCGGGTCTTCCAGCATCCGCGCAAACACCTTGAAGCCGGACCCGCGGAAATGCTCCGAGACATCCTGCATGACAATGGGGTTGCGCAGATCGGGCTTGTCGCTGCCGTATTTGCGCAAAGCCTCCGCGAACGGAATCCGCGGCCAGGATTTTGTCACCGGCTTGCCCTTGGCAAAATCCTCGAACACGCCCGTAATCACCGGCTCCATCGCCGCGAACACGTCGTCTTGCGTGACAAAGCTCATCTCGATGTCGAGCTGGTAAAACTCGCCGGGCAAGCGGTCGGCGCGCGGGTCTTCGTCACGGAAACAGGGCGCGATCTGGAAGTAGCGGTCGAAGCCGGACATCATCAACAGCTGCTTGTACTGCTGCGGCGCTTGCGGCAGCGCATAGAACTTGCCCGGATGGATCCGGGACGGTACCAGGAAGTCGCGCGCACCCTCTGGCGAGGACGCCGTCAGGATCGGAGTCTGGAATTCGAAGAAACCTTGATCCTTCATGCGCTTGCGCATGGAGTCGACGATCGCGCCGCGGGTCATGATGTTCTGGTGCAGCTTCTCGCGACGAAGGTCGAGGAAACGGTACTTGAGCCTTATATCCTCTGGATATTCCTGCTCGCCGAACACCGGCAGCGGCAATTCGCCGGCCGGGCCCAGCACCTCGATCTCGCTGACGTAAAGTTCGACCGCCCCCGTCGGCAGTTCCGGATTCTCGGTGCCCCCGGGACGGCGGCGGACCTTGCCGTCGACCCGCACCACCCACTCCGAGCGCAGTTTTTCGGCGTCCTTGAAGGCCGGCGAATCCGGATCGGCCACGCATTGAGTCAGCCCGTAATGGTCGCGCAGATCGATGAACAGCACGCCGCCATGGTCGCGGATGCGATGGACCCAGCCGGAGAGACGAACACTCTCGCCGATATCGCTCTCGCGGAGCGCGCCGCAGGTATGGGACCGGTAACGATGCATGGATATTCCAAAAACGGCGGTCGGAGGATCGAATCGGGGGCCTTGAGGCTACCCCGCAAAGTTGGGCAGGGTTTACCCGAGGCCGTCAGGCCCGGCAACCGAATGCGCCCTCAAATATAGGCTCTCTGGGAACGATCTAAAACCCGCAAAAAACTGAGGGAAATCCAATAGGCCTGACAGGCCGGCGCATCCTGAAACCGATTGTCTAATTCCCGTGCATGCCTATCTTGAGCCTATGACGGTGCACTTCCCCTTCCAGAATACCTATGCGGCACTGCCGGCGAACTTTTTCGCCCGCGTCGCGCCGACGCCGGTGGCCTCGCCCAAACTGATAAAACTGAACCGGCCGCTGGCAGTCCATCTCGGCCTCGATCCGGACCGGCTTTCCAGCCCGGAGGGCGCCGAGATCCTCGCGGGAAAACGTGTTCCCGATGGCGCCGACCCGATCGCGATGGCCTACGCCGGCCATCAGTTCGGGCAATTCGTTCCGCAACTCGGTGACGGCCGCGCCATCCTGCTTGGCGAGGTGATCGACACGGACGGCATCCGCCGTGACATCCAACTCAAAGGTTCGGGCCCGACGCCGTTTTCGCGCCGCGGCGATGGCCGTGCAGCGCTCGGTCCGGTCTTGCGCGAATACATCGTCAGTGAGGCGATGGCCGCGCTTGGAATTCCAACCACGCGATCGCTCGCCGCCGTCATGACCGGCGAGAGCGTGCTGCGCGAGACGCCGTTGCCCGGCGCGGTCCTCACCCGCGTCGCCTCCAGCCACATTCGCGTCGGAACCTTTCAGTATTTTGCGGCGTGCAGCGATACCGAGGGCGTGCGCCGGCTCGCCGATCACGTCATCGCCAGGCATTATTCGCACGTGGCCAATGCCGACCGCCCCTATCATGCACTGCTGGAAGGCGTGATCGCGCGCCAGGCTGAGCTCGTCGCACGGTGGCTCCTGGTCGGTTTCATCCACGGCGTCATGAACACCGATAACACCTCGATATCGGGCGAGACCATCGATTACGGCCCGTGTGCCTTCATGGACCATTACGACCCGGCGAAGGTGTTCAGCTCGATCGACGAAATGGGCCGCTATGCCTACGCCAATCAACCGCGGATCGCGCTCTGGAACTTGACGCGGCTGGCGGAATGCCTGTTACCGCTGTTCTCCGACGTGCAGGACAAATCCATCGAAGAGGCGCAGTCGGCGCTCGCCGACTTCGCGGAGAGGTTCAACGACGCTTACAAGGCCGGCCTGCGCGGCAAGCTCGGTCTGTTCGCGGAGCGCGACGGCGATCAGGCGCTCGCGCAAGACCTGCTGGACGCGATGGCCAAGAACCAGGCCGACTTTACGCTGACCTTCAGGCGGTTGAGCGACGCCGGGCTCGGTCCCGAACATGACGGCGATGTCAGGCGCTTGTTCGCCGAGCCCGCCGCCTATGACGAATGGGCAGCGCGCTGGCGGCAACGCCTCGGTGAGGAGCCGCAAGATCCGGCCCAGCGCCAGGCGGCGATGCGATCGGTCAATCCGGCCTTCATTCCAAGAAATCACCGGATTGAAGCGGTCATCGAAGCCGCGGTGAACCGCGATGATTTTGCGCCCTTCGAGGAGCTTCTCGCGGTGCTTTCAAAACCGTACGAGGACCAGCCGGCCTATGCCGGCTACGCCGATCCGCCCGAACCGCACCAGTGCGTGCTGCAGACGTTTTGCGGGACGTAAGGCGTTAACCCTGCGTCCACCATTGCGCGCGACGGAGCGCGGCAACCGGTGTGAATTAACAAACGGTCAATCGCTTCCCTACAACTCTATCGGTTTGTTGGGGGTAATGGCCGTGGACGTCTTGGTATTTGAATTCATGGGACTTGCGATCCTCGCGCTTTGCGTCGTCGTGCTTGCCGTGCCCTCGCGGCGACCCTCTGCCCGGCGTCTCAGCGACTCCTGACCGGTCCGCCGTCCCCGAAACGAATGTGTCGATCCGATCCGGGCCGCCATCGGTGCGGCCGCCAGCCTTGAGTCCGGTGCGAGAAGCCACAACGTTACGGAAATGCAAGGCTCGAATTCGCCCCAAGACCCTTGACATATCAGCGCTTTCGGCAGAACGCCGTCACAGAAGCGTTATGGACTGTTCATGGATCTGATTACCACCACTTCGGAACTCGCCGCTGTTTGCGCCCGCCTCGCCAAGCACCCGGTTATCACCGTAGACACGGAATTCCTGCGCGAGACCACCTATGACCCCCTGCTCTGCGTCGTGCAGATGGCGAGCGCCGAGGAGGCGGTCGTGGTCGATACGCTGGCCCAGGGCATCGACCTGAAGCCGTTCTTTGAGCTGTTGGCCGACGAGAAGGTCCTGAAGGTTTTTCACGCCGCCCGCCAGGATATCGAAATCGTCTGGCACCGGGCCGGCATCGTTCCGCATCCGATCTTCGACACCCAGGTTGCGGCCATGGTGCTCGGCTATGGCGATTCCATCGCCTACGACCAGCTGGTCGAGCGCATCGCCGGCCATCGGCCGGACAAGACCCACCGTTTCACCGACTGGTCGC
>JAQGKJ010000443.1 GCA_028290165.1 Bradyrhizobium sp.
AACGCCTATTGGGCGCGCTCGGGCCTGATGGATCTGGTGCGCGCGGACGAGAACACCACGCCGGCGCGTTCGGTCGCCGGCATGGGCGACCACCCTTGCGCGATGGCGCTGTACGGCGCGATCGTCACCGCGCTCTACAAGCGCGAGCGCACCGGCAAGGGTTCGCATGTGAGCTCGAACCTGATGGCCAACGGCATCTGGGCCAACGGCATCCTCGCGCAGGCCAAACTGGTTGGCGCGAAATTCGGCGAGCGGCGTCCGCGCGAGCGCGCGCTGAACGCGGTGACCAATCACTACCGCTGCAAGGACGGACGCTGGCTGATGCTCTCGCTGCTCAACGAGGACCGGCAATGGCCGACGCTCGCCTGCTGCCTTGGGCGCGAGGATCTCGTCACCGACCCCAGGTTTGTCACGCGGCCGGATCGCCATGCGCGCTCGCTGGAACTGATAAAGATCTTCGACGAGATTTTTGTCACCAAAGACCTCGCCGAATGGCGAGGGATCCTCGACGGCAATGGTCTGGTGTTCGGCGTGGTCGGCATCCTCGACGATATCCCGACCGACAAGCAGATGATCGAGAACGAAGTGCTGGTGCCGTTCGAAGGCGACACCATGCTGACCGTCAACAGCCCGATCTGGATCGATGGCAGCCAGAAGATCCTGCCGCGGCGGGCACCCGGGATCGGCGAGCACAGCGATGAGGTCTTGCGCGAGGCCGGCTACGACGAGGCGGCGATCCGGCAATTGCGGGCCTCGGGCGCGGTGGCGTAAAGTGCCTAATTGTTGTGGATCAACACCCAGCCGACGGCGGCAAGCCCGATGATGACGGCGACCGCGATCGCCCATACGCTGACGCGGATGTCGCCGATGGTTTGCCGCTCGGCCTCATTCTCGGCGATTTCACGATTTCGCTGCTTGTCCTCGCTATCGATCATCGCCTGCCCTCCCGATCGTGAAGGTCGATCAGCCGCTCACTCTTCCCGTTCGCACAACCTAGAGCGTTTTCGAGCGAAGTGGGGACCGGTTCGCGTCAAGAAAACGCGTCAAACCAAGAATCTGGAGCCCCGTTTCGATTCAATCGAAACGGAAAAGGCTCTAGCCTATGCTCCGGCCGTCGTCGACGGACGCAAGCCGGCCTCGAATGATGCCGGCGTATCGGCGGCTTCCTTGCCGGTTCCACCCATGCCGGCGAGCCGGCCGAGCGAAAATGCCGCCAGCGCTGCGCACAAGGCGGCAGCTGCGGCCGCCATGAAGACCGACGCCGTGCTCCATTTCATGGTCAGCAGCACGCCGCCGACCAGAGGCCCGACGATCGAGCCGACCCGGCCGATCCCGAGCGCCCAGCCGACGCCAGTCGCCCTGACTGACGTGGGATAGTACCCCGCGGCCAGCGCGTTGGAGGCGATCTGGCCGCCGACAACGCAGAATCCGGCGGCGAAGATTGCCAAGCTGACGAAGATCACCGAATGACCGAACTGGCCGATCGCGCCGACGGCGAACACCGCGACGAAATACACCAGCGCCAGCGCGCGAAACGAGAAGCGGTCGATGATGCTGCCGAGCGCAAAGGTTCCGACCACGCCGCCGACCTGCAGCATCGAGCCGATCGCCGCGGCTTCCGATACCGACGCGCCGAGATCGTTGAGTACCGTGGGCAGCCAGTTCGACAGGAAATAAATGTCGAGCAGGCTCATGAAGAACACCACCCACAGCAGCAGCGTGACCAGGGTTCGCCCGGCTCTAAACAGATGCAGCACGGGAATTCCCGGCAGTTCCGGTTCATGCACGACGAACTGCGTTCCCGGAGCAAATACGGCCTTCGGACTGATATGCCTCAACAATTGCGCGACGCGCTCGTTCGCGCTTCCGGTGAGCGCAAGGAAGCGCACCGATTCCGGCAGCCGCAGCGCCAGGATCGGAACCAGCAGCAGCGGCGCGAGCCCGCCGACCACAAATACCGAGCGCCAGCCGAAATGCGGGATCAGCGCCGCCGCCAGCAGGCCGCCGAGGGCTGCGCCGACCGAGAAGCCGCAAAACATGATCATCACCATGGTTGCGCGGCGGCGACGCGGATTGAGCTCGGACGTCATCGCAATCGCATTGGGCATCGCGCCGCCGAGACCGAGCCCGGTCAGAAACCGGATCGCAAGCAGCGTATTGACGTCCTGGACGAAGGCGGTGATGAGCGCGCCGATACCAAAGGCCAGCGTCGAGAGAATGATGATCTTCCTGCGCCCGATGCGGTCCGCCAGCGGTCCGAACAACAGCGCACCGATCATCAGCCCGAACAGGCCCGCCGAGAACACCGGACCGAGCGCGGCCTTGGTCAGGCCCCATTCCCGAGCGAGCGCCGGCGCGACATAGCCGATGGCCTGGGTATCAAAACCGTCGAGAAACAAGACCGCCGCACAGGTCGCGAGCAGTTTGAGCTGAAAGCCGCCGACCGGCTGCTGGTCGATGAAGTCAGCGACGTCGACAGCGCCGCCGCCTTGAGCCTGAGACATCGTCATCACTAACCCTCCCCATAGACCTGTGTGATCGCGGTTCTTGCCGACCGCTTCATTGCGTGCGCAGTGCATCCTTCGAATAACCGGCGATCCGCTTGTAACCTTCCGACAGGGCGGCCAGCTCGTCGCGGCTGATGACATCGTCGATCGCGCCGAAGGGCCGGTCGTTGGTGCGCTGAAACACCTCGCGCAGGATCGCGTCCGGCGGATTGGTGCGGTTGGTCAGGACGATGCGCGTGGTGGCCTCAAGGCGCTGCTTTTCATACACCGCAAGCGCCGCAACGGGATCGCCGTTGGCGAGCAGCGCATTGACAAGCGCCCGCGCATCGAGGATCGCCTGGCCGGCGCCATTGGAGCCGCGCGGCACCATCGGATGCGCCGCGTCGCCGAGCAAGGTCACGCGCCCAAAACTCCAGCGCGGCAGCGGGTCCTGATCGACCATCGGAAATTCCAGCACGCTGTCGGCGGCGCGAATGAATGCGGGAACGTCGAGCCAATCAAAATGCCAGTCGGCGAAGGCGCCAATGAAATCGCTGGTCGCGCCCGGCCGGTTCCAATCGCGCTTGCGATAGGTCGGCGTCTCGATCTCGGCCACCCAGTTGATGAGCTGCAGCCCGTCCGCACCGGCGGGGCGGATCGGATAGATCACCATCTTGCCGTGCGACAGCCATCCGGCGCGCACCATGCTGGCGCCAGATAACATTGGCTTCCATCGCGTCACCCCGCGCCACATGTTGACGCCGGAATAGCGCGGCTCGCCCTCGCCCGGGAAAAACTGTTTGCGGATCGCGGAGTTGATGCCGTCGCAGGCGATCGCGACGCGGCCGCGCACGGTAAAGCGGTGAGCGCCGCCCGGCCCGTCGGAAAAGTAGACGCTGACACCGGACTCATCCTGCTCGACGCTGAGGCAATGATGGTTGATGCTGAGCCGGTCGCGTCCCGCGCGCGCGACAAACGCGTCGAGCAACACCATCTGCAGATCGCCGCGATGGATGGAGAATTGCGGATGCTCGTAGCCGGCCGCGCGGCCGAGCGGCTCCTGATAGATCAACTGGCCGAAACGGTTGAAGAAGGTCGCATCGGTGGTTGTGATCGCGACCTTCGCCAGCTCCGGTTCGAGTCTGAGCGCCGCAAGCTCCCGGGTGGCATGCGGAAGAAGATTGATGCCGACGCCGACCGCTTTGATCTCGGCCGCGGATTCAAATATCCGGCACGGAATTCCGGCAGCGTGCAGCGCAAGCCCAAGGGTCAATCCGCCGATGCCGGCGCCGACGATGATGATGTCGTCCATGTTCCCTTCCGGCAGGCTTGTTTATTATGCGATTGCCGGAATGAAACACGATTAGTGAGACCACTGTCAATCTGGCCAATCGCAGCGTCGGAGGCGCTATTTGACGAAGCACATCCCCATTCGCGTCGCTTGGCCGGCCACCTGGCACGCCAGCCCCTCGGCGCAGGTCCACGACTTGAAACTCCGGTCGTTGTCGGCGCCGTCAGGGCGCTGGACATAACAATGCGCGCCCCAGCCGTCTTCATATTCAGTGCCGGCGAGTTCGGCACTCCCGCGCAATTGCGGTCGGCTGGAAAACCCGCGCGAGTAATCCGGAGACCTGCCGTCGCGCATTGCGGTGAGAATATCGCGGCGGCGGATCTGGTCGCCGAAGAAATGCGGTGATGCCGGCACCACTGTTGAATTGGAGGGCTTGGCCGCCATCCAGTCGACGCCGGGAAAATGAAAGCCGCCGATGCCGCGCGTTTGATGGCAGCCCGCGCAGGTCATGTCGTTGAGCCGGCGCTCAAAGCCAGCGACCGAGCGGATGTTCCGCAGCGCCACGCCGCTTTCTGCTGCCTTCTTCAATGCCGCGACAACGTCGGTCTCCCGGAAGACGGGCTCAGCCGCCGCGTCATCGCCTTGCACCAAGCCGAAGGCCGGCTGCAGCTTTGAGGCCGCAAATCCAATCGGGGTCGGGGCGACAGCACCCTTCGTCAGAAATTCCTCCGGAATCAAAATCGTGCCGCGATCCAATTCGCTGAAATGCGCGGGGTCGAGCAACCACGTCTTGAATTCGCCCCTGAGCTTTGCGTCGGCCAAAATCCGATCGCGATCGATCTGGTTTTCGAGCGGCGCTTCCTCGAACATTTGCGATGCCGCGTTGTAACCAAACACCTTCAAGAGATAGTCAGTGCGGAAATCGCGCACCGCCGATTTCGGTGCATGCGCGATCTGGAGGTTGGTTTCGATGCGGTCAATATTTTCAGGCCCGACCAGATCGAGCGCACCATCCTTCGCTATCAATTTGGCCGCAAGCTCGGCGCCGGCAAGCTGCGAATCCCCGGCAGCGAGCCAGCGGCGGGCGATCTCCGAACATGTGATGGCCTCGCCGTCGATCGCATGATCGCCCTTGGCCTTCAGCACGACGTTCAGCGTCATGGGCAGGCGCGGCGAGGCCGCAGCATCGCCCGTCTCGGGCGTAT
>JAQGKJ010000460.1 GCA_028290165.1 Bradyrhizobium sp.
ATCCATCAGGTCGCGCATATCTACGGCAAGACCGCCACCTTCATGCCGAAGCCGGTCTATGGCGACAACGGTTCGGGCATGCACTGCCACCAGTCGATCTGGAAGGAGGGCAAGCCGGTGTTCGCCGGCAACAAATACGCCGACCTGTCGGAGACCTGCCTGTCCTACATCGCCGGCGTCATCAAGCATGCCAAGGCGATCAACGCCTTCACCAACCCGTCGACCAATTCCTACAAACGTCTGGTCCCGGGCTATGAAGCGCCGGTGCTGCTCGCCTACTCCGCGCGCAACCGTTCGGCCGCCTGCCGAATTCCCTACACCTCCAACCCGAAGGCCAAGCGCGTCGAGGTTCGTTTCCCTGATCCGATGGCCAACCCCTATCTCGGCTTTGCCGCGATGCTGATGGCCGGTCTCGACGGCGTCAAGAACAAGCTCGATCCGGGGCCTGCGATGGACAAGGACCTCTACGATCTGCCGAAGGAAGAGCTGAAGTCGATTCCGACGGTGTGCGGTTCGCTGCGCGAAGCCTTGGAAAATCTCGACAAGGATCGCGCCTTCCTCAAGGCCGGCGGCGTGTTCGACGACGACTTCATCGACAGCTATATTGAGCTGAAGATGACCGAAGTCGAGCGCTTCGAGATGACCCCGCATCCGGTCGAATTCGAGATGTATTATTCGCTGTGATTGCTGCTTGCGGCGCTCGCCGCAACCCAGATGCGTGAAAATGCAAAAGGCGCTCCAAACGGAGCGCCTTTTGTCTTACAAATGAGCTGTCAGGTTGGCGCAACCAGCGAAGCCATCGGCACGTTCAATACGTAGACGAACCCCGTCGCATCGTAGGCGAGCTTAACTTCTCCTTTTAACTGCTGTCCAAGCGATCCCATCAGACGGGTTCCAAAACTTTGCCGGGATGGTGCATCCACGGTTGGACCATTCTTCTCGGACCACGTCAGATGCAGCCGCTGCGTGTCTTCATCGATCTTCCATATGATCTCGATGCGGCCTGAAGGTACCGACAACGCGCCGAATTTTGTGGTGTTGGTGCAAAGTTCGTTGAGCGTCATGGCAAGAGCGATCACGGCTCCCGACGTTACCCTGATATCGGGGCCGGTTATCGAGATTCTGCCGGAACCAATGCTGACATAGGGTTCAGTCGCACCGCGGATGGTGTGCTCAAGGCTCGCGTTGGCCCATCTGGCTTGCAACAGCAGATCATGTGCCCTGCCCAGCGCGACCAGCCGGCCTTCGATGGCATTCTGACCGTGTTCGATGCTGGTTGCAGCCCGCAGGCTCTGAGAGGCAATGGCACTGACGGTTGCCAGCGTGTTCTTGATGCGGTGATGCAACTCCTCGAGAATAAGCTTCTGCAGTTTTTCCGCCGCCTCGCGCTCCTTTGCGTCGATGCCCGCCTGTGCGAGCAGCACCTTGGCATCGATACCGGCCTGCTCGAGCAGCAGGCGAAGGCTGTCATTTTCCGCGGTCAGATATTCCTCCGACGCTGAGCCAACCGATCCCGGCCGGGTTGCGGCAGCGCTCGATTTCGGATGCAGCGCTTTCTCGATCAACGCGGAGATTTCTTCCGGCGCGATTTTTAACGAGCCGTTGCCCATCATGTCCCGGATTTCCCCAATCATCTGCTTGACGTCGAGCGGTTTGCCAAAGAAGCGGCTGTCGGCAGGTTTGTCGTCATCGGTCAGTTTCAGCTGACCGGACACCAGAATGATCTTGATCAATGGCCACCGCTCATGGACAGCGTAGGCGAGCTTGAGCCCATCCATGCTCCCGGGCATCTGGATGTCGGTAAACAACATTTCGATGTCGGAGCGGGATTCGAGGATAGCGAGCGCATCGTCGGCATTTATGGCTTCAATGGGAGCAAAGCCTGCGTCCTCGACCATATCCACCGCGCGCATGCGCAGCAGCATCTCGTCTTCGACGACAAGAACGGCGGGAAGAACAGCTGGGACGACGGCAAAATCGCTTGGAACCATGGTTGCCTGGCGCTTTCTTCTGGAGCCGGTGGATTAGCCCGCGCCAGTTGCTCAATTTTGGCTTCGAACGGTTCAGCTAAACGGTCAACTACGAAGGCTATGGTTGTCCATCGCGACGCGCGGTCACCAACCTGGCTTCGCGCACGACCGACCCGGCTTCACTGTGCCGCAAACAAGACCCATCGAAATTGGGCCAGACCTGTTGTGCACAGTTGCGGGCGATGGATCGGATTTCGAGCCGGTCTGCCTTGGCCAGGGCAGCCGTCTCACGCGCCTCGACCCGGGGAGCGAAGCCGGGCAAGGCAATCACGGACGCTCCCAAAAGCGCGAATATCGCGAGGGCAGTAAGAGATTTGATCATTTTTGGGGCTGCTGACTTAGGCTGGTCGACCATCCCGCCACGCTCGGGGATTGGCTGGCAACAGCCTCGATGAGCAAGAGTTCCACAGAACCAGCCTTTAATTCGACCAGACCGCTTAATCAAGCGCACCGGTAGATCCGCGCGGCTATCCGTGGCGCTGGTGCGCCGCAAGCGCTTCGCCAAAGGCCTGAAACAATTTGCGGTTGATGGGATTTTTTTGCGGATCGTGTTCGGCGTGCCATTGCACGCCGAGTGCGAAGCCCGGCGCATCCGCAATCCGGATCGCCTCGATCGTGCCGTCTTCCGCGACCCCCTCGACGACGACGCGCTCGCCCGGTTCGAGGATGCCCTGACCATGCAGCGAGTTGACGCGGATGGTCTCGCAACCGAGCAGTCGTGCAAAGGTGCCGCCGGGAACCAGACTGACGTCATGACGGTCGGCGAAGATGACGGTGGGGTCGGGATGAATTTCGCCGTTCGCAAGCCGCGGCATACGATGGTTTATGCGTCCGGGCAAGTCGCGGATTTCCGGATGCAGCGAACCGCCAAAGGCGACGTTCATCTCCTGCAGGCCACGACAGATGCCGAACAGCGGGACACCGCGGGCGACACAGACTTCCGCTAGAGCCAGCGCCAGGTCGTCGCGATGGAGGTCATACGGTTCGTGCCGGGAATCCGGCTCGGTGCGAAAATGCTTGGGGTGGACATTGGCGCGGGCACCGGTCAGCACCACGCCATCGACCGCATCCAGCAAGGCGCCGATATCGGTGATGTCGGCGGAAGCCGCAAACATCAGCGGCAGTGCCCCCGCGACCTCGGCTATCGCGCGGAGATTGCGTTCTCCGACCAATTGCGTCGCAAATCGATTTTCGATGCGATAGGCGTTTCCGATCACACCGACCACCGGCCTCCTCATCGTCTTAAATCCAATCTCACGCCGCAAATAGCGCCGCCAATCATGCCTGCCCGCGGTCGCCGGATCAACATGTTACGCCCTCCTCTGACACCTCTCTGCCCTGCAAGAAATTCAGCCCAGCGCCGCCAGCCTGGCGTCGAAATACGCGCCAAGCACCTTTTTGGGCAGCCGAAAATAACGTCGCGATCATTCTTTGCGCGTAAACGCCTGCTTCGGATCGATCCCCTCTCCGGCCTGCAATCCCGCCGCCTGAAGCGCCTTCGCAGGATTGTCCGCACTGTTCAACCACGGCAGTTTCGCCTCGATGCCGCGCGTCACGGGCTCGCCGAGCTGACCGCCGAAATCGAGCGGCCAGAAACCATTCGGCACCACCTCGGCGGACACGCCGTGGAGGCGAAATCCCTTGCCCAGCACCGCCCCAAGATCATCCGGCGGCACCGTGCGCGCGGTCGCGGGATCGCTCAGGTCGGTGAAGGTCACGAGGATTGGAATCAACGCTCCGGTCACGGGCACGATGCCCGTCAACAGGCTCATCTCGTTGAACGACACCCGCTTGCCGCCGGCCGCAGTATAGGCGCGCAACGCCACATAGTTCATTCCGTCCAGATCCAGCGATGTGTTGTCGAGATGCGCCAGCAATGCGACGAGGTTCTTGCCGCCGCCGAGATCGACCAGCACGGCATCGCCTCTGGTGCGGGTATGTCCGCCCCGGCTGTAGCTTCGGTCGGGGTGAACTGCCATGACGCCTGCGGCCGATCTCACGCCTTCCGGCGTTTCCACCTCGACCGTCAGGCGGTATTTGTGGCCGGGCCGGTTGATCCTGATCTGATCGCCGATCACCAGCGCCGCCAATAACGTCAGCGGACCAAACCATTTGAAGTTCATGTCGGCCGCCCTTGCCCATCCCGTCTCTCCCTCGCTTTGCACAACCAACGCGCCAGCGTCAAACCGCCGTGCCATCTCGGCTTGATCCTGGCCGCGTTTGGCGAAAGAGTGCAGTTCGAAATTGGTGTGAAAAGGAACCAACGTGGCAGTCTCGGCTGACGAACGTCATCAGGCCCGCAACGATCTGGCATGGGCAATATCCGTCGGCGGCATCGGCGCCATCGGATTTGCCACGCTGCTGCTGTTCACCTGGTATTTCGCGGCGACGCTGTTTCTGATCTTCGCGGGAATGCTGCTCGCGGTCGGGCTCAACGCCATGACCACTCTGCTCGGCCGCGTCGTCAGGCTGCCGCACTCGCTGCGGCTGGCGATCGTCTGTCTGGTGCTGGCGGGACTATTGTCGGGCGTGGCCTTCCTTGGCGGCGCCACGATCAAGGAACAGGCCACGGCCCTGAGTGACACCATCAAGTCGCAACTGGTCGGCGTCAAAGCTTTTCTGGAGCGAAACGGGATCGACACCAGCTACTTTGACCTTGGTAGTTCCAATGCCCCGGCGGGAGCTTCGTCGACGCCGGCCACGCCCGGTGCGGCACCGACGCATAATCTTCCCGGCGCCGGCGCGCTCGCCTCAAGCGGCGGAGCGATCGTGAGCCAGACCCTTAAATTGCTGCTGGGCACGTTGAGCGCGGTTGGAAACTTCTTCATTGTGTTGTTTCTGGGGCTGACGTTTGCGGCGCAGCCCAGCGTCTATCGAAAGGGGCTGTTGTTCATGACGCCCGCGCGGCATCGCGCCCGCGCCACCGTGATCGTCGATCGCATCGGCGATACGCTTGAGCGCTGGCTGATGGCGCAGATCATCACGATGTTTGCGGTCTTTGTCGTGACCTGGATTGGCCTTGCCATCATCGGCATCCAGAGTTCCTTCATTCTGGGCTTGCAGGCGGGATTGCTCACCTTTATCCCAACTGTTGGCGCGCTGCTCGGCGGGTTGATCGTGGTGCTCGCGAGTCTCGCATCCGGATGGGTCGCGGCGGCCAGCGCCTTTGTGCTCTTCCTCGGCGTCCACGCGCTGGAAAGCTACATTCTCACGCCGATCCTCCAGCGTCAGGCGCTGGAGATTCCGCCGGCCACATTGTTCGCGTTCCAGATTCTGCTGGGCGTCGTGTTCGGCATCTGGGGCTTGGCGCTTGCGTTGCCGTTGATGGCAATCGCCAAGGTCATCATCGATCATTTCAAGGCCGACGAGACCTCATCCGACGCAGCGCCGGCCTGAGGCTTGCGTTGCTCGTCGCCCGTTCAGCCTGTGGTCAGCACCGTCTCGGTATGCTCGACCTCGGGCGGAGTGGCAAAATACTGCCCGACCAGCCCGCGCCACGCCGTGAAGTCTTCAGAGCCCCTGAAATCGACGGTGTGATTTTCCAGCGTCTCCCACTTGGCCATCAGCCGGTAGCGTGACGACTTCTCGATCGATTTGTGCAGCTCAAAACCCTTGCCGCCCCTGGCGCGCAGGAACAGCGGACGCGCTTTCGCCACCGCGGCTTCAAAATCCTTCTCGGTGCCGGGCTTGACGTCGATTTGTGCGATTTCGGTGATCATTTGATGGCGGCCTCCCGTTTCAAGAACTCACGTCTCTAACCCAGCCGGCCGCAAAGAAAAAGGCGCCTCGCGGCGCCCCGGCATCCCCATCGCAATGGCATCTCAGTTCAGGAGCAGCACCGTGCCGGCCACCATCAGCGCACAGCCGAAAAACATCACCAGAGGCCAGCGGCTGCGCGGCGTGGTATAGCGGCCGTGCGCGCGGCGCACGGTGATCAGCGCCGTCTCGTATTCGTCTGAGGTCGAAAACATGCAGGCAAAGCCGGCTCGCGCCGATACGGCGGCGGCTTCGAGCGACATCAGGGCGGCACGGGCGTTCTGGCTGCGAGTCGTGTTCATGGCCGCAATGATAGGAAGCGAATGGTAAACGTGAGGTTACTACGCAAGCCGCGCAAGGCCCGGCTGCGGTGGACGCGCAACGCCCGCGGTCTTGCGCCGCCAGTTTTCCAGCGACAGCGGCAGTTCTTCGGCCGCCTCGACGCGATTGCGGCCGCCGCGCTTGGCCTGATAAAGCGCGGTATCGGCCGCCGCCAGCAGCACCTCGAGCTCGGTGCCCGCCGGCCCGCCGGCCACGCCGATGCTGACGGTGGTCTCGACCGGCCCGGTCTCGTCGACAATTCCCGAACCCTCGAAGGCTTCCCGCACGCGTTCGGCGACGATTACTGCTTCTTCCAGCGAACAGGGCAGCAAAGCTGCGAATTCCTCGCCGCCAATACGCCCCGAGAGGTCGGTGATCCGTATCGTGTTGACCACGACGGCGGCGAATAATTTCAAAATCTCGTCGCCCGCCGGATGTCCGAAGCGGTCGTTGATCGACTTGAAATGGTCGATGTCGAAGATCATCACCGTCACCGGACGGCCGGCATTGGCTTCACGCTCGATCACCCGTGACGTCGCTTCCGCAAACCCGCGGCGGTTGAACATGCCGGTCAGCGGGTCTATCGACGCCGCCGTCCGGTGCGCGGTCACCGTGCGCTCCGACACCAGCATGAAGATGACGAACACGGTACCGACCACATAGAGCACGAGCTCGATCGCGAACACCGTGACCCAGATGCTGTTTGAGAACAGATCGCCGCGCGGGTGCAAGAGGTCGCCGAGCAGGATCGGCAGCATCAGCACGAAACCGTGCAGCACCGGCACCACGATCGCCGGCCAGCGCTGTTGCATGGTCCGGCGCCGCTCGTACCACAATTCGGTGGCAGTCAGCGCCGCGTAGATCGCAACGATGCCAGCGCCGATCGTCAGGCGTATGGCGTGCGCCTCGGGCGGCAGCGTCATGACCGCGGCGATCCAGGCAAGCGCGCCGAGGACCAGCCCCGGCAGATTTGGCTTGCGGCCATGGAACACACGCGATGCGTTCCAGACCATGCCGCAGGCCACGAAGCCTACGGCATTCAGCGCCAGCGAAGGCATCTCGCCGAGCGAGCCGGCGGAGAGCGTCCACAGCGCCACCGATGCTGCGCCGAGCAGATAAGCGGTTCCCCACCATTTCAACGCCGGGATATTCTCCTGCCTGCCGAAAAACAGCAGCATGGCTCCCAGCATTGCCGCGACCATCGTGGCAACGAGATAAAGCGTGGAGGTATCGAGCGACATGGGCCACCGAGAGATTGTGATGCAGTGCAGCCGGCGCGACTGAAGACGGAGCGCATGCCTTCATCACCGCGAACTCTAGGATCGCCGTGTTGGAAATCCGTTTGCGCGCGTGCGCAAGTTTTCAGGAAAAACTGCGTCAACTCGTCAGCAAATGCGCAGCAAAAAGGCGCCCCGGTATGAACCGCGAGGCGCCCTTTCGAAACTTGATATCTGCCGCATTCGCGGCAAGTTTTAGCGACGCAATTAGCGCTTCGAGAACTGGAACGACTTGCGCGCTTTCGCCCGGCCGTACTTCTTGCGCTCGACCACACGCGAGTCGCGGGTGAGGAAGCCGC
>JAQGKJ010000073.1 GCA_028290165.1 Bradyrhizobium sp.
GAGGCGGCCTCGCGGTCGATGCTGAAGGGATTGTCGGGCTCGGGCTGGCATCTTTGCTCGATCATGATGCGGATGATGTTCGACGGTTTTATCGGTCGCACCGCCTCGATGGGCTCGCCCGGCGTCAATGAAGCACGCTGGCTGGCGCCGCTGCGGCCCGGCGACGATCTCACGCTCGATGTCGAGGTGGCGGAGGCACGGGTTTCCCGCAGCCGTCCCGACAGCGGTATTGTCACGTTCAAGGTCGTCGCGCGCAACGCGGCCGGGCAGGTGCTGTGCGACTGGGTGTCGCCGGTCATCGTGGCGCGCCGCGCCGCGGAGCAGGCGGGCTGATGCGTTTCTTCGAGGACATCCAGATCGGGCAGCGGCGCGAGATCGGATCGTTCACCTTCACCGCCGATGCCATCAAGAAATTCGCCGCGCAATTCGATCCGCAGCGCTTTCATCTCGACGAGGAGGAAGGCAACAAATCGCTGTTCGGCGGGTTAGCTGCGTCGGGCTGGCATGTCGCGGCGGTCTGCATGAAGCTGATGGTGGCCGACGGCCAGCGCCTGGCCAAAGAGGCCGCCGCGCGCGGCGAGACGATTGCGGTCTGGGGCCCATCGCCGGGGTTTCGCGAACTGCGCTGGATCAAGCCCGTGCTGGCCGGCGACACCATCAGTTTCTCAAGCGAGGTCGAATCGCTGCGGGCTTCCGAAAAGCGCCCCGAATGGGGCATCCTGCAGGCGCGCAACACCGGCACCAACCAGCGCGGCGAACTGGTGTTTTCCTTTCTCGCGACCGCCTTCGTGCCGCGGCGAGCGAGTAGTTCCCAGCCCGGATGAGCCAAACGGGGGCGCGCACTCGTGCGGCCCGTACGTGGCGAAACGCGCCTGAAACACGTTTGCAACCATTTTCCGCTAACGCATTTTGAACCTTGTCCCGGTCATCATTGACCTACGGGACAATGTTCAAGGGGATGACCATGGCGGACCGCAGCGGCCTGAAAATTGTGGGCTTTATCTTCGCAACCGTGACACTTGTGGTGATGCTCACTGCCGCCATGGTGGTGAAGAGCTCTGCCGACGGCACCTATTCGCTCGAGGGCACGGCGGTCGCCAGCCGATAAGTTACCTTCTGCTAACCATAGAAGCCGAATCAGCAAAGCTTTTTGCTGGAAATCAGCGGCTCCAGATCAGCGCCAGCACCACGATAGCTGCGAACAATAGTCCGACAAACCGGATCATGATGGTACCCACCCGGTGCGGCGAGGTCCGCAACGGGATCGGATCGGTATTGTCAGGCTGAATGCTCTGCATGAAGATGTGTCCCTCGTCCAGGTGATGGCGCCTGCTCTTGGTCGCAGGTGGGGCGCAGCAAGTTCAAAGACAGGGTTAGCTAATCGTCACCGTCATTCCGGGGCGATGCGAAGCGAGATTCCACGATGCGCAACTGCGTATCTGAGGTCTGGTCCGGAGCCTGTCATCGGGCGGCGCAAAAGCGCCGACCCGTTGGGACCATCCCGGAATGACGAGAGCGATGGCAGGGACGGAAAAGCCGATCAGCCGTTGCGCAGGCCGTCCGCGGTGCGTTTCCACTGCGCGACGTTGTCGGCGATCATGCGGGTGGATTTCATCGCGGCCTGGCTGAGCTGGGCATAGCCGGAAATCTCGCGCTGTACCCGCTGGCCTTCGGCGTGCAGGAGGTCGCGGAGGCTTTCCAGTTCGCCGATCAGATTTTCGATTTCCGAAAGCGACGTTCCGGCGACGCGCTGGATCAGCGAGTTGACGTTGTTCACGGTGGCCTCGGTGCTGGGCTCGAGCGAGGGTTCGCCGCTCACCGTGCCGGCTGCCGGGCGGCGCAGATAGGCGACGTCGTTGCGGACGAAGTCGCGGATGCCGGCCTCGACTTCCGAGACCGCGGCGAGATTGGAATCGTCCACTTCAGTTGATTCAATTTTTTCCGAACGAATGACGTTCATCGGCTATTCCCCTTTTTCGCGTGTGATGCGAGCGCGGATGTCCCCCGCACGACGAAAGTAAAGCAGCGCTATCAGGGCCATCGATTTTGACCGCATCGCGGCCAATATGCGGCAATGCTCGTTCTTTCCGTTGGAATCGGGAAATCAGCCGCTACCAGCTGCGCTTGAATCCCGCGGTGAGGCTCTTGTTCGTGATGCCCTGCGAGGTCTCGCCGACCGAGGCCGAGATGCTGATGCCGTCGAACAATTTCTGCTCGGCGCCGATCTTGCGTAGCCATCTGTCGTCGGTGGTCGACAGCGTCTGGCCGGCGATAAAACTGGTGCCGGTGTCGGCGACGCTGAGCCTGGCCGATTGCTCGGTCTGATAATTTCGCGCCGGTCGCGCGGCGATGCCAGGCACCGGGACAATACCCTGCTGGGTGACGTTGTAGCCGTTCTGCAGGGTGAGCAAATACTGCTCGCTCAGCGGCACCGACTTGCTTAAGGAGGTGCCGAGCTTGCTTTGCTCCTGGGCGGGATCAACGCGGGCCTCGATCGCGGTCTTGTCCCAGATCGAGCCGACCCCGGGGGCGGTGGCCGCCGCCCATGCGGTTCCCGTCGATTGCGGCTCGCTGCCGCCATTGGCCGCTTTTTCGGACAACAGCTCCGACATGGTCGACGGCTGCCGGGTCACGGTCATGTCGGCGCCGATCCTCGTATCCCAGAACGGCGACAGCGACTGCTTCACCGATACCGCCGAGCCATTCGGCTTGTCCCTGGAGGACCAATTCGTCTCGCTGCCCGCTCCCGCCTGCGGAGCCAAGCGCAGCTTTGATGCCGGACTGGTGGTCAGCGTCGAGGCATCGACATTGAGCTGGCCCCAGTCGAGCTCCAGATCCTTGATGTCGGAATCTTCAGCGTTGGGGGCGGCGGCTTCCGCCGCAGGCATATCCGGATTGTCATCCGACGGAACCGCCTGAGCCCGCGCAGGTAGCGCCAGTGCCGCGCTAAAACCTGCCGCCAGCATCAGCAGCACAGCCCGACCGTATGGTGTCCTGGAAATCATAACCCCGCCCGCATTCCCGGTGGGCGACAATGCGTGCACATCAGCGCGAAATTGTGGCGGACAGCGATGAGCACGTTTGTCTCGTCATGCCCGGGCTTGTCCGGGGCATCCACGTCCTCTTTTCAGTCCAGCCCAAGACGTGGATGGCCGAGATAAGCCCGGCCATGACGAAGAAACCGAGTATTTCGCGCTATCAGGCGATCGAGGCGATCTTCGGCAGGTGGATCGGCCGTCCCAGCGTCTGCTCCACGAGGTCGAAAGTATCGACCAGCACTTTGATGCTGACGAGCCGGCCGGCCTTGAACTGCGCGAAATGGGCGAGCCGCAGGCTGATCGGCTTGCTCGAGTCCAGCATGGTCAGCGAATAGCGCAGCATCGAGGCTGCGGAATCGACGCCCAGCATGATGCTCTCGCGATCGAAGCGGTGAACCCGGATATTGTCGGCGATCTGCCGGATGACCTCGAGCACGGCTTCCTTGCCGCGGCGCGCGCCGAGAAATGGAAACATGTCGATCGGGCCATAGATCGCCCAGTCGACATCGTCATCGATCAAGGCCGCGAGATCTTCGTGCTGGCGTTCATTGATCGCGCGATGCAACGCACGTGAGAAACGCCAGAGACTGTGCTCTGTCATGCTGTCTGCTTCCTGAACTGGAATTTGCCAATCAGCAAACGGCCCTGATGAGCGTCATTGGCGACGCTGTGCCCGGATGCTGCACGTTAAAATATTTGAAGCTTCAAATAACGGCATCTGATGATAGCGCAATCCCCAATTCTGCATTGCACAAATGCGATTGGTTTTCCCGATCTAACTATCGCGCCGGCGGAGAGGCTGCCGCTCGATGGCGATCTCGGCGTCGCGGACCGCGATGACGCCGAACAGCAGCGCGCCGCCGAGGCCGCCGATCGCCGCGCCCAGCGGCATGAAGGTGACGAACACCAGCATCCCGCTATAGCCTTCAAAACCCGTGGTTCTGAAGATTTCGACCCAGGCGAGCCCGGCGCCGATGCCGAGCGCGGCGCCACCCAGCGCGCCCAACGCCAGACCGAGCAGCACAAGCAACGCAATTTTCATGGCGGTGGTTTCTTTGTGTCGGTGTCCGCAAGCCCTCGCGAGTAGTCGCGGCGGGGCGCGGTTAGGTTCAATGCAGCGATACGAAAATAAAATTGGAAACGTCATTCCAGGTTCGCGCCATCCAAGTCGGCTGTTGCCGAGTTGGATGAAAATATTTGCCGAACTCGGGTAAACCCGAGTTCGGTCGACGCGCCCCGGAATGACCACGGACTAACTCTTCCCGGGCCTGGTTTCCGCCAGCACCGCGGCGACGTCGCGTTCGAGCACCTGCTGAACCAGATCGAAAGTATCCAAAATCTCGCGAATCTGCGTGACCCGGCCGTCGCGCAGCGTGAAGAAAACCGCGAGGTCGAACTGTACGATCCGGTCATTGCTGCGCTTGCGGAAGAACAAACGAATATTGGCCGCGACCTTGTCGCCTTCGGCGATAATGGTGGGCACTTCGTAGCGCATGTTGGAATAGCGGGCGTGGATGGTTTGCCACA
>JAQGKJ010000529.1 GCA_028290165.1 Bradyrhizobium sp.
AGCACTGCGAGGACCTGAAAGACGGTCGCGCCTTCGCGGAAGCCGCCAAGCGCGTCTCCAAGAAGAATCCGGTGGTGGAGCTCAAAGCGGCCCGAACCTCCGCTGGCGCCAAGGCAGCTTCCTCGCACACAGGCGCGCTCGTCGAATGCGGCGAGAAGAAAATTCCCGGCGCCGTTCTCATTCCATCGGGCTTTGCGGAAGCGGGTGCGCCTGAATTGCAGGCCGAAATTGTCGAAATCGGCAACAAGTACAACGTCCGCCTGATGGGTCCGAACATCTACGGCTTCTATTATACCCCCGCCAATCTCTGCGCGACGTTCTGCACCGCCTATGACGTCAAGGGCCATGCGGCGCTGTCGTCGCAATCCGGCGGTATCGGCATGGCGATCATCGGTTTCTCGCGCTCCGCCAAGATGGGCGTCTCCGCGATCGTCGGCCTCGGCAACAAGTCTGATATCGACGAGGACGATCTTCTGGCCTTCTTCGAGCAGGATCCGAACACGACGATCATCGCGCAGCACTGCGAGGACCTGAAAGACGGTCGCGCCTTCGCGGAAGCCGCCAAGCGCGTCTCCAAGAAGAAGCCGGTGGTGGTGCTGAAGGCGGGCCGTACGTTGGCCGGCGCCAAGGCTGCTTCGTCGCACACCGGCGCGCTTGCCGGTAACGACAAGATCTACGAGGACGTGTTCAAGCAGTCCGGCGTGATCCGCGCCCGCAGCTTAAGGCAATTGCTGGAGTTTGCGCGCGGCATGCCCGTGCTGCCGACCCCGAAGGGCGAGAACGTGCTGATCATCACCGGCGCGGGCGGCTCTGGCGTGCTGTTGTCGGACTCGGTCGTCGACAAAGGTCTCTCGCTGATGACGATGCCGCCCGACCTGGATGCTGCGTTCCGAAAATTCATCCCGCCGTTCGGCGCCGCCGGCAACCCGGTCGACATCACAGGTGGCGAGCCGCCGATCACCTACGTCAACACGGTCAAGCTCGGCCTGTCCGATGAGCGCATCCATTCACTGATCCTGGGCTACTGGCACACCATCGTCACCCCGCCGATGGTGTTCGACCGCAACATGGTCGAGGTGAAGAAGGAGATGGAGGCCAAGGGTTTTGTGAAACCGATCGTCGCCTCGCTCGCCGGCGACGTCGAGGTCGAGGAGGCCGCCGAGTATCTCTACCAGAACGGTATCCCGGCCTACGCCTACTCGACAGAATTGCCGGTCGAAGTGCTGGGTGCCAAATACAAATGGGCGCGCGGCGCGGGCCTCTTGTAAGTAGCCGAATGACAGCTGCCGCTTCGGACAACTCCGGAGCGGCAATTAGTGAGCGATTGTAAAGCAAAGCAGAACTCTGAATTCGAGCGGCGAACACGTCTTCACACCGGGGAAGAATGCAGGTCGCGATGAAGAGAAACCTAATCCGGCGCAGGCCTCTCGAGCCGAAAGCAAGCGCAGTCGACGACCCCGATCCGAGGGATGGCGCCGTGCAATCGGTAGACCGCGCTCTCTTGATCATCGAAACGCTTGCCGAAGACGATGAAGGATACCGCCTGACCGACCTCGCCGTTCGCACAGGCCTGTCGCCTTCAACCGTTCACAGATTATTGACGACATTGGAGAAGCGGCGCTTCGTCCAGTTCGATCGCGACCAATCGATCTGGCACATCGGGGCCCAGAGTTTCGCTGTGGGCGCCACCTTCGCCCGCCGCCGCTACTTCGTGTGACAGGACATGCCATATCTGCGCAAGTTGCGCGACAAGACCCGGGAAACGGCAAATCTGGCGGTTGTCGACGATGAAACCATCATCGTCCTGACCCGCATGGAAAGCCGCGAGATCATGCGCTCGCTCACCAAGGTCGGCGGCCGCGTCGCGATGGTGGCGTCTGGCGTCGGCAAGGCGGTGCTCGCTACCTATTCCGATGAAGACGTCAATGCGATCATCCGCCGGCAGGGCATGCCGCGATTCACGGAAAAGTCGATCGTGCGAGCCAGTGAGCTGTTCAGGGAACTCGCGACGATCCGGCGACAGGGTTACGCCGTCGATGACGAGGAGGCGCGTATCGGACTGCGCTGCGTCGCCGCGGTGGTCTACAACAATTGCAGCGAACCGCTTGCGGGGATTTCCGTGTCCGGCATGACCAGCCGGGTGACCGACGACCGGCTGCCGGCGCTCGGCAGAACCGTGCGCGAGGTGGCAGCGGAGTTGACCGTTGCACTCGGTGGCGTGATGCCTGAGGCGAAATCCTCCAGAGCGGAGCCGGGACGGGCGACATAGCGGCAAAATTTTTTCCGCGGATGTAAGCCAGTTCACATATGTGCGAACCGGGGGCCGACCATACTGAAGCAATTGTCGTATTTTTATTGAGCACGCGCCATAGCCTGCGCAAGAAAGATTGCTGTGGACCGAACTGCTGGCAGGAAAGTCGGTTACCACGCCGTACCGCATTGTTCGATAGGATGGCGCCGTGGCGGTGCTCTCCTTGTTGCGATGCTCTGCACCGCGTGCATCGTCCTGTTCGCGGGCGAAGCCAGCGCTCAATGCTCGGCGCGAGATGTCCTGAACAACCACTTGACGCTCAGGAAAACTCGCTCAGCTGATGTGCCGCCCATTCCAGTCAGATCCGCCGTCGCTGTTCCGGTGTGGAAGACGATTACAATAGGAACGTTTGCAAATTCGTTTGCCCTCCGTAACGCGTTGGATGCAGCAGGT
>JAQGKJ010000596.1 GCA_028290165.1 Bradyrhizobium sp.
TGTCGCAGACCCATTTCACCTTCAGGCAGTTGCCAGAATTGGTATCGCCATAGATTTTCATGGTTCGCCGCCGTGCTCAGAAGGACGACAGACCAGCAGTCGGGATCAATTCTGTCAACAGGGTCGGCGGCCGCGCGAGGCTGCGCAGCCTTAATGGATCAGAATTTGTAGCCGAGGCCGACGCGCACGGTGTTGACGTTGGTGTCGATCGGGGAGGTAAAGCGGATGTATTCCCACTCCGCCCGCAGGAACAGGCACGATATCAGCTGCACGTCCACACCCAACCCGGCGGAATAGCCGTAAATGAAGTGGCTGTATTTTCCATCCGTCGCGCTGAGATCGAACGGAACGTTGTTGAAGGGCGGAGCAACGTTCGGATTGATCTGGCTGCCGAAGATATGCGCGGTCCTGACGATGTCCGCCTGCCCCAGCGCCACCCCGCCGAACACATAAGGCAGGAACGAACCGATCGCATAACCGGCCCGGCCGCGCAGCGTTGCGATATCGGAAATCGACATCGTCCCGATGCTCTCATAGGTCACGCTGTCGGTGTAGCCGCCGCCGGCGCCAAAGAATCGCGACATACTGTCGGTCTGCGAGCCGCCGAACTTGCCATGCATATAGCTGAACTCGACGCTGAGAACGACATCGTCCCATTGGCTGTTGTAGCCGGCAAAGCCGCCGAAGCCGTTGCCGTGCGTCGATATTTTGCCCCCCAGCGGCCACGATGAGACGCCGCCGAAGGCGTCAAGGGCCGTCTGGTTGAGCAGATGCTCCGCGATGCTTTTGGTAGCACCCGTGAAATTCATGTCGGAGGTGCCGAGGCCACCCTGACCGCCGATATAGAAGCCCTGCCAGTTGACCTTCGATGAGCTCAGTCCGTCGGTGAAAGCGCCGCGCAGGATCGGAAGATCGGGCATGTCGGCCGCTTGCGCGCCGGACACTGCTCCGAACATCACCGCCGCCAGCAGAAGTCTACGCATCGCAACGCTCCATCGAACACTCTGACTTGGCGGTGATCATCGCCCGTTAACCTTAATCAATCGTTGTCGCGGGGTCGGAAGCGCAAAACAAAACGGCGCGGGAAGCTCCCGCGCCGTTAGCAATCGTTAAGAAGTGGAAGGCTCGATCAGCCCTTGCGCACCAGAGGCGGCGCGTATACCGGCGGGCTTTCGAGATTCCATCGCACGCCGAGCGTGACGTCATGCGAGGTAATGTCTCTCATGGTCCAGGGGAATTGCGCCGTCGCGGTGCCGGCGAAGTTGGCGTTGACGCCGGTCGTGGCGTCGCCAAGATTCATGTAGCTGTAGCCGAGTTCGACCGTCACGTTCGGCGTGACCTTGTAGGCCAGACCGGTGTGCAGCGCCCAGGCAAAATTCCATTTGCCGGCGTCCGCTGCGTAAACGACGCTGGGGGGCCGCGCGACGCCAAAGGTACTGCCGAAGCCGTCGTCGCGGAAACCGGAAATCCGATTATAGGACGCTCCAACGCCGCCACCGATGAACGGGGTCACGCACCACCAGGTACCGAGGTCGAAGTAGCCGTTGGCCAGGAAAACGGCTTCCGACTTGGAGCCGCTGTAGTTGTCGACCAGCGCCGAGCCGGCGAAGGCGTTGGTGAATTGCGAGCCATGAAAGTTGGAACGGCCGCGCCACTGCGCGGTGACATCACCTCGGAACCAGTTATTGAACTGATAACCGACGCCGAGGTCGAACAGCATGGAACTGTCGAAGCCCATGCCCACCGAGGTGAACAGAACGGCGTTGGGATCCGGATTATTGAGCGACTTGAGGCTCTGGTTGGTCATGCCGATATCGCCACGCAGATACCAGCCTCCGAAGTCGGCGACCGGAGGGGGCCCGTACATCGGCGGCGGTGCGATGGCCATGTCCGCGGCAAAAGCCACCGACGACAACAATGATGCCGCTCCGGCGGCAACGAAAAACTTAACGCTACGCATTGGCTTCGTCCTTTTGTCCGGTGAGGCAGACAACGGAGGCCCCACATCCAAAAACTCACGGTCGGACGATGGCACCAAATGCTTAAGCGCCGCTTAACCCTAATTTTTAAGGTTGATAATTCCTGACGATTTTTTCGCTGACGGGAAATCGCCGGCACAAAATGGCGGAACCGTCATAATCGCTAACGATGTATTGACAAACCGCCGGACGATTTGGCGCAGCTGGACCTGCGTCAGCGCGCCATTCTTGGCAGCTTCGGCAGGAACACCGCGAGCAGCCCGATCGCGGGCAGGAACGCGCAGACCTGATAGACGAACGCGATGCCGGTGTGATCGGCGACCTTGCCGAGCACCGCGGCGCCGAGACCGCCAAAGCCGAACGCGAAACCGAAGAACAACCCGGAGATCATTCCGAACCGGTGCGGCATCAGTTCCTGCGCGAACACGATGATCGACGACGTCGCCGACGAAATGATGAAGCCGATGAAGACCGTGAGCACGGCGCCGGTGAACAGACCGGCATAAGGCAGCGCCAGCGTGAACGGCAGCGCGCCGAGGATCGAAAACCAGATCACGTATTTGCGGCCGAAGCGATCGCCGAGCGGTCCGCCGAAGAAGGCGCCGGCCGCGTTCGAGGCAAGGAAGATAAAGAGATAGAGCTGGGCGGCCTGGGTCGAGACGCTGAATTTGTCGATCAAATAGAAGATGTAATAGCTCGACAGGCTCGAGACATAGAGCTGCTTGGAGAACAACAGCGCGACCAGCACGACCAGCGCGATCACGACGCGGCGCGAACTCGGCGCATCCGGATGCGCCGCCAGTGGCGCCGCTCTCTTGGTCGTGATCTGCGGCTTATACCAGTGGCCGATCCGCCACAGGATGACGATCGCCAGAAATGCGATCGAGGAAAACCACGCGATGCTCGGCTGACCGAACGGCACCACGATCAGTGCCGCCAGCAGCGGCCCCATCGCGGTTCCGGCACTGCCGCCGACCTGAAACACCGATTGCGCAAAGCCGTAGCGCCCGCCCGAGGCAAGCCGCGCAATCCGCGCCGATTCCGGATGGAACACCGCCGAGCCGAGCCCGACCAATGACGCCGCGATGAGGATAATTGCGTAATGCTGCGCGACGCTGAGCAGCAGCAGCCCGAAGAACGTAAATCCCATGCCGAGGGCGAGCGAGAACGGCTGCGGCTTGCGATCGGTGAAATATCCGACCACCGGCTGCAGCAGCGAGGCGGTGAACTGGAACGCCAGCGTGATCAGGCCGATCTGCGCGAAGTCGAGCGCATAGCTGGATTTGAGGATCGGATAGACCGACGGAATCAACGACTGCATGGTGTCGTTGAGAAAATGCGAGAGGCTGATGCCGCCGAGCACGATATAGGCCGGCCCCGCCGCGGCGGCCGTCGCAGCTGGAGACGACGCGACGTCCGGCACGGTCACCGGCGCGACCAGCGCTTCCTCGGAGACGACGACGGGCTTGTTCAAGGGAAAATTCCTGGAGAAATTCGTGAGGTGCGCGCGGGCACGCGACACGCGTTACCTACGACGGCACCACCAGTTCGACCAGCACCAATAGATAATGGCTGCGATGCGTTCAGGCGGCGGCCTGACCGAGTGCGGTGACGATATGATCGACCACTTCCTCAACCAGGACGCGGTCGTCGCCCTCGCCCATCACGCGGATCACGGGCTCGGTGCCGGACGAGCGGACCAGCAACCGGCCATGGCCGTTGAGCCGCTTTTCGCCGGCGTCGATCGCCGACTTAACCTCGGCGTCGTCGAGCGGCTTACCGCTGCGGTAACGCACGTTCTTCAAGATCTGCGGCAATGGATCGAAGCGGTGACAGACCTCCGACACCGGACGGCGAAGTTTCTGTACCACCGCGAGCACCTGAAGTGCCGCGACAAAGCCGTCGCCTGTGGTGGCGTAGTCCGACAGAATGATGTGACCGGATGGCTCGCCGCCGAGATTGTAGCCGCCGCTCTGCATCCGTTCGAGCACATAGCGATCGCCGACCGGCGTGCGCACAAGTTCGATGCCCTGACCTTCGAGGAAGCGTTCCAGTCCCAGGTTGGACATCACGGTCGAGACGATGCCCGGCTTGGCGAGCCGGCCGTCTTCCTTCCAGCTCTGCGCGATCACCGCGAGCAGCTGGTCGCCGTCGACCAGGTGGCCGCTCTCGTCGACCAGGATGACCCGGTCGGCGTCGCCATCGAGCGCGATGCCGATGTCGGCGCGCATTTCGCGGACCTTGCGGCTCAGCGCTTCCGGCGATGTCGATCCGCATTCCTTGTTGATGTTGAATCCGTCCGGGTCGACGCCGATCGAAATCACGTCGGCGCCGAGTTCCCACAGCGCTTCCGGCACCACCTTGTAGGCCGCGCCGTTGGCGCAATCGACCACCACGCGCAAGCCGTCGAGGCTGAGATCGCGCGGCAGCGTGCGCTTGGCGAATTCGATGTAGCGGTCATGGACGCCGTCGATGCGGCGGGCGCGCCCGAGACTGGCGCTCTGCGCCAGTTTTTTCTCGAGCGATTCGTCGAGCAACTGCTCGATCTGCTTCTCGACGTCGTCGGAAAGTTTAAAACCCTGCGGGCCGAACAGTTTTATGCCGTTGTCCTCGAACAGATTATGCGACGCGGAAATCATCACGCCGAGATCGGCGCGCATCGACTTGGTCAGCATCGCCACCGCCGGCGTCGGCATCGGGCCGAGCAGCAGCACATCCATGCCGA
>JAQGKJ010000600.1 GCA_028290165.1 Bradyrhizobium sp.
GATCTTGCCGCCACGCGCCAGCACCGAGACCGCAAAGGCCATGGATTTTTCGTTGCCGGCAAAATCGACGATCTCGTCAAATCCGCCCTCGGTCTCCCTCAGGATGCGCTTGACGACGTCGGGCTCGGAGGGATCGTAGGCCAGGGCAGCGCCGTTAGCCAGCGCCGCCTCGCGCGCGGCCGGACTCAAATCGGCAACCGAGATTTTCTGGCTGAACATCGCCTGCGCGAACGCAAGCCCCATCATGCCGACGCCACCAAGCCCGATCAGCAAGAGGTTACGCTGCCGCGGCCGGTCGACCAGCCGCTTCAGCGCGCCGTAGGCGGTCACGCCGGAGCACATCAGGGTCGCCGCCTGATTGACCGGCAAGGAACCGTAGTCCAGCAGGTATTTTGCGTCCGGCACCAGCACGTGGCTGGCGAAGCCGCCGTCGATGGCGACGCCGAGAAAACGCTGTTTGACGCAGAGGTTCTCGTCGCCATTGGCACAGTCCCGGCACTGGCCGCAGCCGATCCACGGGAATACCGCTTTCTTGGTACCGATCAGCGTCTTCGAGGCCTCAGGCCCGACTTCCTCGACGACGCCTGCGATCTCGTGTCCCAGCGTGAAGGGCAGCGTCATGCCGCGCGTGGTGTCGAGCTTCCTGCCGCCGCCGAGGTCAGCGTAACCGTCCTGGATATGCAGGTCGGAATGGCACAGCCCGCAGCGCTCGATCCGCACCAGGACTTCGTTAGCCACTGGTTTCGGCGTCTCGACGATGGTCTCACACAATGGCGCATCGAATTTGACCAGGGATTGCCGTCGCATCAGCGCCATAGCGTTGTCTCCATCAGGGCGTTCTTGACGCGCGTATATTTATCAATTCACGGGCCATGGCAACAAAGCCAGAGACCGGAACGGTCTCGGCGCGCCGCGTCGGATCGACATCGGCAGCGCCAGCCAGCCGGGCCGGATCGACCGCCAGCGATTTGAGGCTCTGCCGCAGCATTTTCCGCCGCTGCCCGAACGCGGCGGCAGCCACTTGCTCCAGCGCCCTGCGGTCGCACGCCTCGGGCGCGCCGCGCGGCACCAGCCGTACCACCGACGAAGTGACCTTCGGCTGCGGCACGAAGGCGGCTGGAGAAATGTCAAACAGGATTTTTGTCTCGGCGCGCCAGTTCGCCAGCACGCCGAGCCGTCCATAGGCTTCGTCGTTCTCACGCGCGACAATACGCTCGGCCACTTCGCGCTGGAACATCAACACCATCATGTCGTACCAGGGCGGCCACGGCTCGATCGACAGCCAATCGATCAGAAGCGCGGTCGCGATGTTGTAGGGCAGGTTGGCGATGATTTTGGCTTTGGTATCGCCCAGGAGCGGCCGTGGATCGAAACGCTGCGCATCGGCGCAAACAATTTCCAGCCGTCCCGGGTAGTGCCGCGAAATCTCCTCGAGCGCCGGAACCGCACGCTCGTCACGCTCGACCACGATCACGCGCCGGGCGCCCAGCGCCAGCAACGCGCGCGTCAGTCCGCCGGGACCGGGGCCGACCTCGATAATGGTGGCATCTTCGAGTGGCCCGGCGGCCCGCGCGATCCGCGCGGTGAGGTTGAGGTCCAGCAGGAAATTCTGGCCGAGCGATTTGCGGGCGGACAGAGCGTGCAGGCGAATGACCTCGCGAAGCGGCGGCAGGTCGTCGATCGCGCTCATGTCGGCTGCGTCGCCGCCATGCGGGCGGCGAGCCGCAGGGCCGCGATCAGGCTGGACGGATTGGCCTTACCGGTGCCTGCGATGTCAAAGGCCGTGCCATGATCCGGCGAGGTGCGGATAAACGGCAATCCCAGCGTGACGTTGACGGCGTCGTCGAAGGCCAGCGTCTTGACCGGGATCAGCGCCTGGTCGTGATACATGCAGATCGCGCAGTCATAGGTTTTGCGCGCGGCGTCGTGAAACATGGTGTCGGCCGGCAACGGTCCCCTGATCTGAAAGCCTTCGGCGCGCAGGATTTCAATGGCAGGCGCCACGATGGTCTTTTCCTCGGTGCCGAGCGAGCCGTCTTCGCCGGCGTGGGGATTGAGGCCGGATACCGCGAGGCGCGGATTGGCGAGGCCCAAGCGGGTTTTCAAATCGGCGACCACGATGCGCGCGGTCGTGACGATCAGGTCGCTCGAGAGCTGCGCGATCGCCTCGCGCAGCGAAAGATGGATCGTCACGGGCACCACGACGAGGGCAGGGGACCACAGCATCATGACCGGTTGTGGCGTGTGGCCAGCGGTCGCCGCGAGTTCGGCGAGAAACTCGGTATGACCGGGATGGCGGAATCCGGCTCGGTAGAGAACCTTCTTGGCGATCGGATTGGTGACGACCGCAGCGGCCCGTCCGGCGACGACATCGCCGACCGCCTGACGAATCGAAGCCAGGGCTGCCTCCGCGCTGGTATCATCCGGCTGGCCCGGCCGCGCCGTCGCCGCATGGCCGGTGGCCACCATCGGCAATGCTTCCGCGAATGCATCAAGCGCATCTTCGGGGCGAACATCGGCGAGCCTGACCTTGAGGCCGAGCGTCTTCGCCCGATCGCTGATGAGGTTGCGATCGCCGCGCAGATAGAATGCCGGGAGCTTCAGCTCGTTGCGCCGCAGCCACGCCTGGATGGTGATATCGGCCCCGATACCCGCCGGTTCACCCGATGTCAGCGCGAGGGGCTTTGCCATGCGTCAACGATATTCGATCATCGCGGCTTTGCGGACTTCCTGCAGGTACGATTTCGACTTCGCCTCGAATTTCTCGGCGTACATCTTTTCCCGGATTTCCTTTTTCTTAGGGGTGTCGATGGTGGTCGGATTTCTCGCGCACAACGCAACCATCTCCACGCCCTGCTTTGTCACCTCAGGTTCGGTCAAATGGCCGATCGGAGTCTTGTCGAGCACGTCGCGAAGGGCAGGCGGAAGGTCGGCCGAGGTCTTGGTCACGGTGTCGCGTATCGCGGCATTTTGCATGGTCTTGAAGAAGGAATTTGCCTCGTCGCAGGTCTGCACGCGGTTGCGCAGGGCTTCGGCCTCCTTGCGTCTTGCGTCGATGGCCGCCGGCGTGGACCCTCGGGGCACGATCAAAACGATCGGCTGCATCTTGTACTCGAAGGCATCTATCTGCTGCTTTTCGTCGCCGCTGACCTGGATCGCGGCCGCGACGTCCTTCTCGCCGATCTGGAGGCTCTCCTTGAATCGCCCGCGGACCAGGCTGGTCCAGACCATCTCGGCCTTCATCCGGGCCTTCAGCGTGTCGGTCCGAATGCCCTGGAGCTCGAGCGTTTTCGTGAGTTGGTCCGGCGTGATTCGCATCCGCGAACTCATCGCGGCGAAAGACTGATCGATATCGGAAATGCCGGGATCGACACCGTATTTCTTGCCTTCCTTGATCTTCACCTTTTCATCGATCAGTTCGTTGATCACCTGCTGCCGGTCGGGCGCCTTGTGAGTCGACAGGAAGGTCAGCTTGGTGCGCTGTTCGATGTCGTAGCTGGTGATGGGCTCGCCGTTGACCATGACGACGACGGTCTGGGCATGCAGCGGCGAAGCGCAGCCGATCAGGATCAGCGCCGCGGCGCAACCGAGGATGCGGAGCGAAAGGCGGTGAGAGAATGTGGTCGTCATGGTCATCTTCGCTATATCAACCGATTCGAATTGGAGCCGCCCCGGGAATTCGTCCTTCGGCAGCGTGCGGGCGCCGCCTTATTGGACAACCCCGCCGCCCGCCGACGTCGCCGTATTGGCAAGAGTCCGCAGGCCAATCTGCAGCATGAACGCGTGACCTAGTACCGGCGGCGTGGTGCCGGCAGAGTAGGTGTAGGACGTGACATAGTTGGCCGCCAGCACGAAGCAGTCGTCCACATATCCGGCGCCGATGACATATTGGTTGAGCTTGTTCGCTTCGAGATCCCACCGGGCGGCTCCCGTCACCACCCAGTTCGCCGCCACCTTGATCGAGCCGCTGCCCAAGAGTCCTTCGCGACGGGTCAGGTATCCCAGCTCCGGTTGCGCCGCATAATCCCCGTACATCACGCTCACCGACCAGCGGTCGAAGCTCGCACGGCCTTCCGCCTCGAAACGCTGCACGTTAAGCGTCGCCTGATCGAACCTTGAGCGGACGCTGAACGTATAGGTTCGGTTGGGCGAATATTCGGCGCTGGCGACGTAGTCCGACTTTGGCGTCGCCAGGCCGGAATCGACGCCGGTATTGGTCACATCGGCAACGGCGAATGAATTGAGGCCGAACAGTTGATAGGACTGTCCGAACAGCACCTTGACGGCGCCGCCGCGGTCGAATTGCGTCGTCGCCTGCACGCCGACATTGGCGCGGCCGCCGCCTTCGACGCGGTCGTAGCCTGAGAATTTGTCGACGCTGAACAGATTGCTGGTGTCGAAAACCAGGCTCTGGGCGTCTTCGTT
>JAQGKJ010000601.1 GCA_028290165.1 Bradyrhizobium sp.
CGGGCTATTCAAACCACGCCGCATAGATCTTCTTGAAGCTGCCGTCCTCGACCGTGATGTGCAGCCATTGATCGACGAAGGCCTTCAGCGCGGCGTCGCGCTGCAGCCAATAGGCTTTCTCGGCGAAATCGAACGGCTGCTCCGGATGCACCGCGCAGAGCACGCCGGGGTGGAGCTTCTGCTGGTATCGCGTCTCCGATGCATCCGTCATCATCAGGTCGGCGTTGCCGTTGGCGATTTCGTCGAAGATCGTGGCGTTGTCGCTATAGGTCTTGATCTCTGCGTTCTTGATGTTCGCTTTGGCAAATCGTTCGTTGGTGCCGCCGGGATTGACGATCACGCGCGTGCCGGGTCTATCGATATCGGCAATGGTCTGGTATTTGCCCTTGTCGGCGCAGCGCGCGATCGGCGTCTTGCCTTCGCGCATGATCGGCGTGGAGAACATGCCTTTCTTTTGCCGGTCGAGGGTGATCGAGACGCCGCCCATCGCGATATCGAAATTGTCCGCCTCGAAATCCCTCATCAGCCGCGGCCAGGCGGTGTGAACATATTCGACGTTGACGCCAAGCGCCTTGCCCAGCGCCTCTGCCATGTCGACGTCGAATCCGCGGAATTTGGACGTCGCTGCGTCGAAAGAGCTGAAGGGCAAATAATCGCCGGTCAGACCAATCCGCAGCGTGCCGTGTTTCATGATGTCGTCGAGGCGGGAAGGCTGCTGCGCGTGGGCCGTGGCCGCCATGAGAAAAAATGCAGCGGCGAGCCAGGTGAGCGCTCTATTCATCAAACCTTTCTCCGGAAAATGCATCCGGTGTCAGAGCTCCCGGAGCCGAATTTGTGCTGCGCAAACATCGCGACGATGCCGGGTATCAACCAATGGGCCACTGGAACGCAATGGTTTGTTGCAAAAAGTCGGGATAGGCTTGCGACCCCAACGGCAGTTCGGACTTTGCGCCGCGCGGAGAGGATCGCAACAGTGTCCATCTCGATGTATAGTTGTTCGGTCGGCGTTTTCACGCAATTTCTGGGCAGTTTGTCCGATCTGCTCGACCGTGCGGCAGTTCACGCCGAGGCGCGGAAGATCGAGCCCTCGATTTTGCTCAACGCGCGCCTCTCACCCAATATGTACAACCTGACACGGCAGGTGGGCGAGGCCATCAGGCATGTGGTGCTTGCCTGTGGTTTGCTCGCCAGTGTCGAGCCGCAGGTGTTTCCGGATACCGAGCCGGACATTCCCGAACTCAAGGCGCGCATCGCGACGGCGATCGAATTCATGCGCGGTCTGCCGCCCGCGGCGATCAACAATGCCGGCGACAGGGAAGTGGTGTTTACGTTTCGCAATGGCTCGACGCGAAACTTTACCGGCCAATCCCTGTTGCTGACCTTCAGCGTGCCGCAATTCTTTTTTCACATCACGACGGCCTATGACATCTTGCGCCATTGCGGCGTCGATCTCGCCAAGAAGGATTTTCTGGGAACGCCGAGCCAGCCCCAAAAAGATTGAGCGGACTACATTTCCCCGCTGTCTCTGCGGACAAGATTGGCCGCAGCCGCGCGTCCGGTCATTTCGCTCTTGAGCTGTTCAAAACGCCGCCGCGCGTCGCTCTCGCGATCATCCACCAGCCTGATCGCGGCATCCCTCGTCAACGGGCCGGTGGCGATCGGGGCTGAGTTTTCGCCGATCGTTTCATCGACATAATATTCCCCATTGTCCGCGCGGCGGACCGTCCATCTGAAACGGATCGCCGCCATCGGGCCGGGACCGGCTTTCGAATAGCCATCGCCGTCGACCAATTCAGGTGCAACAGGGATTTCCTCCACCGCGGCCTTTTCCGACTCGCGATGGGGCTCCGGTTGATCGAGAATGCTGGCGATGGCCGCGAGCGCACTATCGGTCGGATCGCTTTGAATCAAGATATCAGCCTCCGGATATCAAGGTGTCGGCGGCAAAACGAGTCCCCGCTGCGCCGATATCCATTCCTCGCTTCCGAATAAGGCTGAGTTTTGTCGATTTGCGCGCAAACTGGCGGCAATTTGTCCTTCCAGGGCCGCGCCTGCTCGAGCTGGGCCGCCAGGCGGAATAAAGTTGCCTCGTCGCCGAAGCGCGCGGCGAACATCATGCCGAGCGGCAATCCCGCCCCATTCCATGCCAGCGGCACCGACATCGCGGGCTGGCCGGACATGTTGAACATCGAGGTTGCCGGTATATAGCGCCGCAGGATCCGGGCGATAAGCGACAGGTCCTGCGACATCGTATCGATCTCGCCGATACGCAGCGGCGGCAAGCAGAGCGTCGGGCACAGGAACGCATCGCAGGTCCTGAAAAACGTCGCCAGCCCGCGCGAAATCTGGAACGCGGCAAGTTGGGCTGCCACGTAATCCGCAGCGGTCGCTTTTTCGCCGTTATGCGCGGTCGCCAGCGTCAATGTCTCGAAATCGCTGTCCGTCATCTCGCGGCCAAAACGCTGTTTGGCCACCCTCACATTCAATGCGGTATTGGCGCCCACGATGGTCGCCATCACTGCGGCCGGATCGGCGGCCAGCGACGGCGCGCGCTGCTCTACATCATGGCCGAGCCCGGCCAGCAGGTGTGCTACTTCCCGCGTCGCCGCCGCAATTTCCGGATCGATCTCGTCGCCATAGGGCGACTTGTCGGTAAAGGCGATGCGCAAGCGCCCGGGGTTGCGTCCGATCTCCTGCGTGAAGGGTCGCTCCGGCGGCGGCGCGAAATAAAGGCTCGACAGCTCCGGTCCGCAGACCGCATCCAGCATCGCCGCGCTGTCGCGCACGCTGATGCTTACGACATGGCCGCAGGAGAAGCCGGCCCAGCCTTCGCCGCGATCGGGACCGATCGGATTGCGCGCGCGGGTCGGCTTCAATCCGAACACGCCGGATGCGGAAGCCGGAATCCGGATCGAACCACCGCCGTCGCTGGCTTGCGCGACGGGGAGAATGCGCGCGGCCACGGCGGCAGCCGCGCCGCCGGAGGAGCCGCCGGAGGAGTGGCCGAGATTCCAGGGGTTTCGGGTCGGACCATACAGCCGCGACTCGGTGGTTGGCATTAGTCCAAATTCCGGAGTGGCGCTCTTGCCGAAAACTGTAACGCCGGCTTTGAGGAAGCGCTGGACGAGGGTACTGGTATGATCGGCGACATTGTCCTTGTAGACGCTTGCGCCCGACGTCGTCCGCGTGCCCTCGAGAATATCGAGATCCTTCACCAGGAACGGCACGCCGGCGAAGGGGCCATCCGGCAGCCCATTGTCGATTTGCCGCTCGGCGTAGTCGTAATGCTTCACCACTACCGCATTGATCTGCGGATCGATTTTGGCGGTGTGGGCGATCGCCTCGTCCAGCAACTCCTTGGACGTGATCTGCTTCCGGCGCACGAGCTCGGCAAGGCCGACCCCGTCATAGCTGTCGTATTCCCCGAAAGCCATCCGGATACCTGCTGTCGTGAAGTAACGAAGGCAGCCAAGTCATCGGCGAAAGGGCGAGAACCGTCCGGTTCGATTTAGCCCAGCACGTCCTGATTGATGACGTTCTGGCGGATCGGTTCGCCGTCGAGCGCGCTCAGGATATTTCGCGCGGTTTGCTCGCTCATGCGGTCGACCGCTTCCCGCGTCACGCCGGCGACATGCGGGGCCATGATGACATTGGCAAGCGCAAACAGCTGGTGGCCCGAAGGCGGCGGCTCCTGCTCGAACACGTCGAGGCCGGCGCCTGCGAGCTTGCCGGAAACCAGCGCGTCATACAACGCCGGTTCGTCGATGATCCCGCCGCGCGCGGTGTTGATCAGATAGGCGGCAGGTTTCATGCGCTTCAGCCGCGCCGCATTGAACATTCCGACCGTCTCCGGCGTCTTCGGGCAGTGGATGCTGACGAAATCGGCGCGCGGCAACGCCGCATCGAGATCGCTGACCGGCTCGCAGCCGGCGGCCCGGATCTCGACCGCTGATTTATAGGGATCGTAGACCAGCACGTTCATTTCCATGGCAAGGCAACGTTTGGCGGTTCGGGTGCCGATGCGGCCGAAGCCGACAATAAGAACCGTCTTGCCGAAAAGATCGTAGGGCAGCATGCCGAGGCGCGCGGCCCATTTGCCGTCCTTGACGATGGAATGCATTTCGACCGCGCGCTTGGCCAGCGTCAGCATCATGAACATCGCCTGCTCGGCGACCGATGGCGAATTGGCGCTGCCTGCCACCATCAGGGGGATCTTGCGGCGGGAGAGCGCCGGGACATCGACGGCGTCGTAGCCGACGCCGATCCGGGTTACCACTTTCATGTCCTTGGAAGCCTCAAGCTCGGGCTCACCGAAACGGGTGGCGCCGAGAGCTACGCCATGGACCGGTGCCTGGGTCTTGAGCATGGCCTCGAAATCGCTCGCCGAAATCATATTGGGGAATTCCACGAGTTCGATGTCGTCCCGCTCCTTCAACAGAGCCCGTCCTTGCTGCGACATCGATTCAGTGACGAAAATTTTCTTCTTGTTGGTCGCCATTCCGGTTCCTGCCCCTGGCTTTTCTTGTGCGTCCGTCAAATGACGGCGCCGGTGACCTCATTTAGCAGGTGCATATTGTTGAGGTCTACTGCCAATCGAAACGGCCCGCCATCGCGCGCGCCGGCATTGGGATTGACCCGGCCGCAGATTTGGGCGCCTTCCAGTGTGAAATAAATCAGCGTCTCCATCCCCATCGGCTCGGTCACATCCAGTACCGTGTCGAAGCTCTCAACCCCGGGCTCCGGATGCGCGTTCGCCTCGGTGATATGCTCCGGCCGCAACCCCAGCAGTAGTTTTTCGTTGCGCGCGACATTTTGATAACGCGCAGCGCGGCCGGGCGGCAGCGGAAACGCGATACGGTCGGTCAGGCGGATGTGCAGTTTGCCGGCGGCCTCCTCGAGCCGGCAGGGCACGAAATTCATCGCGGGCGAGCCGATGAAGCCCGCGACAAAGCGGGTGGCGGGGTTGTGATAGAGATCGTTGGGCGTCCCGATCTGCTCGATGCGGCCATGGTTCATGACCACGACCCGGTCGGCAAGCGTCATCGCCTCGACCTGATCGTGGGTGACGTAGACCGTCGTGGTGCGGACTTTCTGGTGCACTTTCTTGATTTCGATCCGCATCTGCACCCGAAGCTTGGCATCGAGGTTGGACAAGGGTTCGTCGAACAGAAAGACCTTGGGATTGCGGACGATGGCGCGGCCCATCGCGACGCGCTGGCGCTGGCCGCCGGACAGCTGCTTCGGCTTGCGGTCGACCAGTTCGACGATGTCCAGCATGCGGGCGGCTTCGTCGACCCGCGTCTTGATCTCGGCTTTCGGATAATGTTTCAGCCGCAATCCGAACGACATGTTTTCCGCGACCGTCATATGCGGGTAGAGCGCGTAGTTCTGGAACACCATCGCGATATCGCGGTCCTTCGGCGGCACGTCGTTGACGACGTCGCCCCCGATCATGATATCGCCGTCGGTGATATCCTCCAGGCCCGCGATCATCCGCAGCGTGGTCGATTTTCCGCAGCCCGACGGCCCTACCAGCACGACAAACTCGTGGTCGGCGATGTCGAGATCGATGCCGCGCACCGCCTCGACGTCATCGTAACGCTTGATAACCTTACGCAAGGTAACGTCAGCCATTGAGATCAACCCTTTGTCGCGCCGGCGGTGAGGCCGGCAATGTAGTAGTCCATCAGGAACGCGTAGATGATCAGCGGCGGTGCCGCACCGAGCAGGGCGCCAGTCATGATCTGTCCCCAGTTGAACACATCACCCTTGATCAGACTGGTGATGATGCCGACCGGCAGCACCAGTTGATCGGTCGAGGTCGTGAATACCAGCGGATAGAGGAATTGCGCCCAGGAGACCGTGAAGGCGAAGATGGTGGCGGCGATCAGGCCGGGCAGGGCGACCGGAATGAAGATGCGCGTCAGCGTCTGGAACCATGACGCACCATCGATGATG